>DAOUWH010000079.1 GCA_030667205.1 Nitrospirota bacterium | reverse complement strand
GACGCGCTCTGCTCCGACGCTATCTTTAGAAGTTCCTTGATCTCTTTCATTGCTTGCTCCCGAAGGCCTCCACGATTTTATTTTCGATCTCTTGCATGGTATCGGGGTTCTTCGCAAGGTACTGTCTCGCGTTCTCCCTCCCCTGTCCTATCCTTGTGTCGCCGTAGCTGTACCAGGCGCCCGACTTGTCGATTATTTTTCTGTCAACGGCGAGGTCTACGACCTCGCCGGCCCTTGAGATTCCCTCGTTGAAGTAGATGTCGAACTCCGCCTGCCTGAAAGGCGGGGAGAGCTTGTTCTTTACCACCTTGACCCTGACACGGTTGCCTATCATCGCCTGGCCGTCCTTGAGGCTCTCTATCCTGCGGATGTCGAGCCTCATCGACGCGTAGAATTTCAAAGCGTTTCCGCCGCTGGTCGTCTCGGGGCTTCCGAACATCACGCCTATCTTGTGCCTTATCTGGTTTATGAAGATAACGGTGGTCATGGACTTCGCGATGGCGGAGGTGAGCTTCCTCATGGCCTGGCTCATGAGCCTTGCCTGAAGCCCCGGCAGCGAATCGCCCATGTCTCCCTCTATCTCGGCCTTCGGCACGAGGGCGGCGACCGAGTCGATAACCACGATATCGAGCGCCCCGCTCCTGACGAGCGATTCGGTGACCTCGAGGGCTTGCTCCCCCGTGTCGGGCTGTGATATGAGCAGGTCGTCGAGCACCACGCCGAGCTTGGCCGCGTAATTTACGTCAAGGGCGTGCTCGGCATCTATGAAAGCGGCGCCGCCGCCGGTCTTCTGGGCCTGGGCGATTGCGTTAAGTGCAAGGGTCGTCTTGCCGGAAGACTCCGGGCCGTATATCTCCACGACCCTGCCCCTGGGCAAGCCCCCTATGCCCGAGGCAATATCAAGAGAAAGCGACCCCGTGGGTATAGTCTGTATCCCCTCTATCGTCTCGGCGTCGCCGAACCGCATTATGGCGCCCTTGCCAAAGCTCCTCTCTATCTGCGAGATAGCCATGTCCAGGGCCTTCAGTTTGTCCTTGTCCATCTTCCCTCCAGAAACGCCTCGTATTGCGAGCCTATTATTTTAACCTGAAATAGCACAAATATATTAACACATCAAGACGTCATTGCGAGCGAAGCGAAGCAATCTCAGAGATTATAACCCGCTGGGATTGCTTCGCACCTTTCGACAGGCTCAGGGTGCTCGCAATGACGCAACCACGGGAAAAGAGTTATCACTTTGAAATATTTAACGATTTAATGGAAGGACGGCTTTTTCCAGCCTGTTTCGGGAGGTGTCAGGGATGCCCCAGCGGTATGCCGCAGAGCCTGGAATATTCGGCCCCCGTGGGCCTGAGGGTGCTCCTCATCAGGGCTACCTCGGTTACCTCCAACTCGCCGAACTCCTCCTCCGAGAGCGCATCCAGTTCCTCCAGCAGGACGTCTCTCCGCCTGGGGGACTTCAGCCTCCCGATCGTAAGGTGCGGGCTGTAGTGCCTATTTTCGGCCTCAAACCCCAGCTCGGCCATTGAGCTCTCGACGTCCTGCTGGAGTCCCACAAGCCTCATGGAGTCCTGAATCCCTATCCAGACCACCCTCGGACGCTTCCTGCCGGGGAACACACCCGCGCCGGAGAACCTCAGCCTGAACCTCATATGCGGCCTCACCGCCTTTTTCAGCGATTCTTCGATGCCCGGAAGCGTTTCTTCGGGGATATTTCCGAGGAACTTGAGGGTCAGGTGCAGGTTCTCGGCCTTTATCCAGCGGGCGTCGGCCCCCGCGGCCCTAAGTCCCTCGGTGCGGGATGCGATCTCTCCTTTAAGCGCCTCTGGAAGCTCGATTGCGACGAAACATCTCAGGTCCATACAGAGACTGCTTCGTAAAGAAAGTGCAGGGCCTGGTCGGCCGCGGCATGCTTTATGGCGTCCCTGTCGCCCTCGAACTTAAACCCCCTGGAGGTGGTCTCAAGCCCCGTTGTCACGGCGATGTAGACGAGCCCGACCCCATGCTCCTCGATGGGCTCGGGCCCAAGCACGCCGATAACCGCCAGCGCTACATCAACTCCGCTTTTGTCCTTTGCCGCCTTGGCCATCGCCCTTGAGGTCTCCTCGCTGACGGTGCCGTGCTTATCAATGAAAGACTCGCTTAGCCCCAGGAGTTTGTGTTTGGCATGCCTTGAATAGCACACGATTGATGAGTCGAAACAGCCCGAGGCCCCTGGCAAGAGGGTCAGGGCATGTGCCACAAGGCCCGCTGTGCAGGACTCCGCAAGGGCCACCTTGAGGCCCTTTGATTTCAGGGTCTCGTGGATCTTCTTAATTATCTCTAAATCAAAATCCGCCATAGCTGCAGTAGCACGTTGGTTAAGATTCCGGCCGCTATATCGTCGGCCATCACGCCCGCGCCGCCCGAAAGGTACTGGAGACGATTGATGGGCTGTGGCTTAATTATATCGAAAAACCGGAACAAAATGAAGGAGGCGATAAAATATCCTGCAGTCTGGGGAAGAAAAGCCATTGCGAAGAAATAGCCCGCGACCTCGTCTATGACGATGTGGCCGGAGTCTTTCTTCCGTAAAACTTTTTCCGCCTCCCCCGAGGCCACTGTGCCCAGGACCGCCGATACCGCGAGAAGGACGACAAACACCGCAACCGACGGCTTCAGCGCTACAATGATAAACAACGCCGCCGCAGTGCCCCACGTCCCGGGCGCCACGGGCAGGTAGCCCACCGGGCCAAGGGTCGCAATGTTTTTAAAGACAGACTGGCTAAGCTTCAAACTCCTGCCCTATTCCTCGACGACCTTATAGCTCCAGCCGACTTTTGTGGTGCCCTCAAGCGTAGCCTTCACGGAGCAGTACCGCTGCATCGAGAGTTCGACCGCCTTTTTTACGGCCTCCTCATCAACGCCCTTTCCCGTTACTGTGAACTCCACCTCGACGTCGGTGTACCTCTTCGGATGCGTGTCGGCTTTCTCGCCCTTTATGCTGAGCTCAAGGCCGGTGACCGGCTGCCTCTTCTTCCTGAGTATGGAGATTACATCCATCCCCGTGCACCCTCCAAGCCCCACCAGCAGCAGCTCCGAGGGCCTTATGGCCGTGTCGTTGCCGCCGACCTCGGGGTCGCCGTCCATGACCACCGAATGCCCTGAGGCGGCCTCTCCCACAAACCGGAGGCCGTCTACGAACTTGACCTTAGCCCTGCTCATTTCCTCCCTCTCTTCCTCTTATTGGAGGCCTTAATGCCCCTGTAAAGGTCGTGGGCCTTCTTGGGGCTCATGTTCTGGTGCACAACGGCCCTGACGGCCTGGATCATGGCCACGGGGTCGTCGGCCTGAAAGATGTTGCGGCCCATGTCAACGCCCACGGCGCCGCCCTTAATAGCCTTCGATGTAAGTTTTAAGGCATCAAGCTCCGGGATTTTCTTGCCCCCGGCCATGACTACAGGCACCGGGCATGTGCCGGTCACACGCTCGAAGTCCTTGCAGTAGTAGGTTTTAACAAAATGCGCCCCCAGCTCCGCCGCTATCCTGCAGGCAAGTGAGAGGTAGCGGGCGTCCTTTCCAAGGTCCTTGCCCACGGCGGTCACCGCAAGCACGGGCATGCCATAGCGCTGTCCCTCGTCCACGAGCCTGGCGAGGTTCACAAGCGTCCTGTGCTGGTACTCGCCGCCCACATATATCGAGAGCGCCACACCCGAGACGTTAAGCCTCAGGGCGTCCTCCATGGACATGGTGATGTCCTCGTCCGAAAGCTCTCCGATAATGCTGTTTCCGCCGGACGCCCTCACCACTATCGGGGTGCCCTGAGCCTGTGCGGGGTCCACGCATGCCCTCAGAACACCCCTTGTGGGCATCAGCGCGTCCGCATAGGGAAGAAGCGGAGCAATCGTCTTGCCCGCGTCCTCAAGCCCTGTGGTCGGCCCCAGGAAATACCCGTGGTCCACCGCAAGCATCACGCACCTTCCGGTGTCGGGCTTTATTACCCTCGAAAGCCTGTTCTTAAGTCCCCAGTCCATAGTTACACTCTCCTTGCTTTAATCGTTACACTGATTTGCAATCCAGTTACTTCTGCGGCTCTATTATAACCTTGATTGATTCTCCTGCCTCGGCCACCAATCTGAAACCCTCCTGCGTCCGGGAAAGCGGCAGCCTGTGGGTGATCATGTCACCGACGTTAACCTTTCCCGCACGGATAAGTTCCATGGCCTCCAGATGCTCGGCGGGATTGGCCGCATAAGACGAGGTAAGGGTTATCTCGTTCCGCCAGAAAAGCTTGTTCACGGGAAGAGGAACCGGGGTGTCATCCCTTGTAGGGGCAAAGAAAAGCACCGTTCCTCCCCGGTCAACGGCCTCGAAGGCCTGGTCTATGGCCGCCTCGGCCCCGGAGGTGAGTATCACCACGTCGGCGCCGCGTCCGCTGTTAAGCTTTTTAAACTCGCCCGGCACGTCGGAGTCCGCCCTGAATGCGCCGCTCGCCCCGAAACGCTTGGCAGCCTTGAGCCTCCATTCGTTCAGGTCGGTTGCGGCCACTACCGATGCGCCCAGCGCACGGGCAAGCGCGATGTGAAGGGCGCCCGAGATGCCGCTTCCGATTACAAGGACGCTGTCGCCCTCCCTGAGGCCTGCCGCCCTCTGCCCCCGGAGCACACAGGCAAGGGGCTCTATGAAGGTGGCCTCCTCGAAGGAGACCTCATCGGGAAGCACGTAGACCCCCCGCTCGACGTTTATCTCGGGCAACAGGACATATTCGGAGAAACCGCCCGGGTGGAAATTCGTCTTTCTCAGGGTATCGCAGACCGTGTGGTGCCCTCTAATGCAATAGTGGCAGGTGTCGCATGGCACATGGTGCGAGGCGCTTATGCGCTGTCCAACCCTGTACGGGACTCCCTCTCCAACCTCCACGACCTCGCCGGCTATCTCGTGCCCGAGGACAAGGGGTGTCCTGCCTGTGCGGTACCACTCCATGACGTCGCTTCCGCAGACGCCGCTCGCCATTATGCGCACTACCATCTCGCCTTTACCGGCAGAGGGTCTTGAAGTCTCCTCCAGCCTGACGTCGTTGTTTGCGTAGTACATCGCGACCCGCACAAGGACCTCCAAAAATCAGGAAATATAAACAGAAATTTAACCTTTATCGCCCCAATATGTCAATAAAGGAGACATAGCCTTTTTTCCCATAAAATTGCCGGGAAAAGAGGCTGCGCCTCCCCCTTGACTGTTATCGTATTTGTGATATCGTCAGGTTAAGCGCCCCAAATCCCTGCTTTAGAAAGGGAAATGCATATGGAAAAGACGAGAAAGAGCTCAGGACCGATCGGGGCAAAAATCGGCGCTGTCATCGGCTTCATACTCTTCATCGTCTTTGGCCTCGTCCCGGGTTTTTATTTCGGGAGTTCTACTGCTATTCTGCTCCTTAGCGAGCTTATCGGCGCTCCGGTTGAGGCAACTACCCTCGCAAGGGTTGCCGTCGTAATAGGAGCCATAATGGGCCTGTTCTGTGCGTTTTCGGTCTGCATAGTAGGGGGCGCCCTATTCGGCACGGTGGTTGCTTATCTGACCGAAGCGCTCACACCCCGGAAAAAAAGCGACGAAAAAAGCTCTCAGAATACAGGAAAAAGTGAAGGAGACGAGTCATGATTAAGAAAACCGCGGTGATTAGCGCAGTTGCGTTTTTAATATTGGCAGGGGCTGTCTATTTCTCATTCAAGGCGTTTCTGTTCGCAAGCCCGGAAAACTGCAAAACATGTCATTTCATAGAACCCTTCTACAAAAAATGGGAGACATCCACTCACAGCATGGTCACATGCCTGAAATGCCACGACTACAAACCCATAAATGCGGTTGCGGGACAGATGCGATTTCTCGTCGGCACCTATAACCCGAGGCCTATGACGAGGGTTCCCGATAAAAACTGCCTGCAGGGCGGCTGTCACGACAGGCGCCTCATTGAGGCCAAGGCTACGTTTACGAGATGGGGCATCGAACTCGACCATAAGACCCATTTCGAGGAGATGAGGCGGGGGATAAAACTGCACTGCAGGAGCTGTCACTCCGATATCGTCCAGGGAGAACACGTCAGGGTCTCAAAAAATGTCTGTTTCCTCTGCCACTTTATGGGGATTACAGAGGGCCAGGCCCTTACCGGTTGTCCTTCGTGCCACACTGCCCCTAAAGAGGATATAGTCTTCCAGGGCAAACCGCTCTCCCACAAAAAAGTCCTGGCATCAGGCCTGACCTGCGACAGGTGCCATATCAACGTCATCGAGGGCACAGGAGAGGTAGCGAAGGAGAAGTGCTTCTTCTGCCACATTGAACGGACGGAAAAGTACGACGATGTAGAGTTCGTCCATCAAAAACATGTGGCGGAAAAGCAGCTGGATTGCCTGTTCTGCCATCAGAGAATCAGGCACGGCCATATTGAAATGGCATACAAAATTCCGGAGCTATAAAAGCAGACAGCACAGAAGAACCGCTTAAGGCCCCACCCGCTCAAACCAGCGGGCGGGGCCTTGCACTTAAATGAGTGCAAACCCCCTTGACAATCGTTACCATTGTGCTAATCTGCGGGTATAAAGGGGAAATACCCCGAACTCAAGAGGAAGACGATACTGGTCACATAAGGGCTGCGCCAGTATATAAAAACACGGAGGTGCGGATGGACGTCATTGAGGCAATACGCCAGAGGCGCTCGATAAACTTTTTTGAGCCGGGCAAAGAATTGCCGGACGAAAAAATCAAGGAGCTTCTTGAGCTTGCGAACCTCGCGCCCTCCTCCTTCAACGTCCAGCCATGGAAGGTCGTTGTCGTAAGAGACCCGACGAGGAAGAAGGTTTTAAGAAAATGCGCCTTCGACCAGCCAAAGGTGGAGGAGGCCTCGGCAGTGCTGATTATGGTGGCCGACCCCAACTGCCTGGAGGATAACTT
>DAOUWH010000292.1 GCA_030667205.1 Nitrospirota bacterium | reverse complement strand
CCTCACGGGCCTTAAGTATCTCCGTAAGGCGGCCGTCCTTTGTCCTGAAGACGCTTACGTTGCCGTAAGTGTCCTCTTCCGCGAGGTAGTGCTCTATCCTGACGATAGAGCCGTCGTCGGCCCTGAACCATAGCACGCCATCTTTAAAGAGCGTGGGGACCGCCTGGGCCCCTCTCATGGCATGGTCGAGCCTTTGCAACTCGCGCGCGGCCCCGGGCACGACGAATTCGCTGAGTACAAAGCCCAGGAGGCTCAGCGCCAATCCCGCCGCGATAAAAGGCGCGAACAGCTTCTTGACCCTTCCGCCCGCGGCCATCACCGCCACTACCTCCTTTGCCCTTGCCGCGTAACTTATGGTATAGAGGCTGCACAGAAGGCATGCCACGGGCATCAGCGAAAGCAAATACTGCGGAAGCTTCAGCAGGACATATCCGCCAAGGCTCGCGAGGGAGGGGTCTTGCGGCATGAAGTCGTCGAGCCTCTGGATGAGGGCGAAGAGGCTGAACGTCAATGAAAGCCCCACCGCGAGTATCGCAAAGAGTTTTAAAAACTCCTTAAGGTAATGTCGCTGGATGAGCATCATCTGGCGCAGGCCCTCCTGAACATCCAGAGAGAGAAGACCGCGAAGAGCAGGGCCGGGCCCCACGCGCCGGCGTAATGGGGGATGGCGCCGGACATCGCGAGCCCCTCGGTGTAGACTATCGCCGTATAGTACAGGGCGAACACCGCTATCCCGATCGTAAGGCCGCCGAGCTTTCCGCTGCGGCCGGCCAGAAGCGAAAGCGGCGGCCCGAGTACCATCAATATAAGACACAGGGCCGGGAGCGAAAGCCGCCTGTGAAACTCAAGCTGTATCCTCAGTTTTTTCTTGTCCGTCGCATTCGAGGCCGCCCTCCATAGCGCAGGCGGCGTTAGCTCGATATAGCTCTGAAGGGGCCTTTCGCCCATGGCCAGCGGAAACGTGAGCATGTACCTCCCGAACGAAAGCTCAGTGGCGCTCCCCTCCCCCGGTATATGGATGCGGCCGTCTCTGAGGTCGAAGGAGACGCCCAGGCCGCCCGGGGTCTCAATCCTTCCCTCCCTGGCAAGGAGCACGGCGGGCTCGTGCTCTTTCCTGCCGTCATAAATAAATATGTCCCCGAGGGCGCCCTCGGGGGTCCTGTCATTAACATATATGACGATGTCCTTAAACGCGGTGTTGAAAATCCCCTCCTCTACCGCAAGCGGCGCGCGCTTCGTTATGATGTCCGAGACCGTCTCCCTCAGCCTCTTTGCGCCGGCGGGGGCGGCATAGAAACTTACGGCCAGGGTCAGTACGAAACATGCGGCGCCCAGTACGAACACAGGCCTCGATATCGTTTTAAAAGACATGCCGCTTGCACTGAGCACCACGAGCTCGTTGTCCGTGCCCATCCTGCCGTATGTGATGAGCACGGCGATAAGGAGGGCTATCGGCGTTGTGAGCACTGTTATCTGGGGCTGAAGCAGGAGCAGTATCTTTGTCATGTCATAAAGCGATGCCCCGACCGAGGCGAACACCTTAGTGAGGCGCAGGACCTTCTCGGTGACGAGGATGAAATTAAATGTCAGGAGCCCCAGCGCAAAGGCGGCAAGGAGTTCCTTGAGCACCGAGCGGTGGATTGTATAGGGAACAAGTTTCATGGCGATAGAGAATTTTACAGCAATAACGGGCATTTTTGAAAGCCGCCCCGGATTGGCAAAGGGATCCGGATTTACTCCCCCCTTCTCCGAGGGGGGAGTAAATTAAGACTGCTGCGCTACTGTCCT
>DAOUWH010000062.1 GCA_030667205.1 Nitrospirota bacterium | reverse complement strand
CTTAGCGAGATTTTCAAGCGGGATTTCGCCACCGAGACGGTCTGGGGCGTGACGTTCAAGGGACAGAAAGTCGGAGGGGACTACGACCTTATCGCCAAGATCAACGGCTCGCTGCTTTACATGGAGGTAAAATCCTCGCCCCCAAAGCAGATCTACGATACCGGGATAGCGGCGTTCCTCGACCGTGTCGATGACCTTTCGGCTGAAGTATCTGTCTTTTTCATGGACACGGAACTGAGGATGAAGGACAAGATAGTGCCGATGTTCGAGAAAGAGCTTAAGAAGCGGCACATCCGGCCGCCTGATGTCAAGCGGATGGTCAAGGAGCTCTTTCAGATTTCCGATAAAATTTTTATAATAAACTCAAAGGGGAGCATTTCAGCTAATATAGAGAAAACCCTTAGCTGGTATTTCAGGAGAAGACCATGAGCCCAAAGATCGAAATCTGCTCCATATGCGCATGGAGAGAGACTTGCCAGAAGAAATTCTCCATCTCGGGGCGCGACGCCCGCTGTCCCGATTTTGCAGAAGACATTTCTCTGAAAAAACAGGAAGAGCAAGAGACCGAAGAGGAGGCTTAAAAAATCTTCAAGGCACTTGTTTGCGGCCTCCTGGCGGGCCTGCTTGCTGTGGCGTCAGTCATGTACCTGCAGGGCTACTGGGACCCGCAGGAAGCGGCTGAAGGACCCGAGGCTTCAAAAACCCCCGAAGTAGCGGTAATCACAAAGACCTTCAATACCCTGGCAGGAAATGCCGAAGCACCCGAACCCCGCCTCCAGGAGCCTGCCCGCGCCGGTCAGGATCGACTCGATTCGAGGGCTTCATCGAAGAGGGTCAATTTAACCTTCGACGGCGATGGCGACCTCTCACAGCGTGCGGTTGAAAGCTTCCATAGGGGCGACTACAAAACCGCCTTATCCTTGTTTTCCGAACTCTCACAGCGCGACGACCGGGCACTGTTCGGCCTGGGGTTTTCGTACTACAAGCTCGGAGATTACGAAAACGCGGCGTACTATCTCGAAGAGGCGCTCGCAAAGGGCATTAAGGAGTTTGAAACACGAAAATTCCTCGCATTTATCTACTACAACCTCGACGACCTGGACGCAAGCCTCTCAAACGCCGAGGCCGCGCTCAGGTTAAGACAGGACAGCGACCTCTCCGGGCTCATCGGGAGGCTCCGCAGGGAAAAGCCCGCGCAGGAAAACTTCATCAAGGAGGAAACGCTTCACTTCAAAGTCCTGTTCGACGGCTACGAGCACGGTTCGCTGAGCACCCCCGTCCTCGGGATCCTCGAAGACGCATATAACACCATCGGGGTCATGCTGAATCACTTTCCGGACAAGCCCGTCACCGTCATACTGTATACCGACAGGGATTTCTACGTCGCCACGAACATGCCCGGGTGGTCCGGCGGGATTTTCGACGGGAAGATAAGGGTTCCCCTCAAAGGCATCGACCAGCACGGCCCCGAGGTATTAAGAAAGGTCCTTTTCCACGAGTACGCCCACGCGCTCATCTATTCCATTACACCCAACTGCCCCAACTGGATAAACGAGGGCCTGGCAATGAACCTCGCCGGCGAGCACCGCGACAAGGTGGGTCAGCTGATTCCATTAAGAGGGCTTGAGGGTTCCTTCCCTCAGGAGTACGAACAGTCCGAGAAGGCCTATCGCGTAAGCTACTCGGCCGTAGCGTACCTTATCGGAAACTACGGCATATACGGCTTTAAAGACCTTCTGCTCGCCCTCTCCTGGGGCGAAGACCTTGAGGGGGCATTCAATTCCGCCTTTTATATACCGTATAATGAATTCGTCGATACGTGGGGTAAAAATTGATTTATAACAGCTATTTTGGATTCAACGAGGAGCCCTTCGGAGTCACCCCCGACCCGAAGTTCCTGTTCATGAGCAAGTGCCACGAAGATGCCATGGCCCACGTCATGTACGGGATAAACCAGAACAGGGGTTTCATCATGCTCACCGGCGAGGTGGGCTCCGGCAAGACCACCCTCATGCGGCACATCCTGCAGGGCCTCGACCCCGATATCCGCACCGCCATGATACTGAATCCGAAGATGAGCGAGCTTGAGCTTCTGAAATCCATAAACCACGACTTCAGCCTGAAACTCAAGCGCTCGGCAACGTACAAATCTCTCATGGACGACCTTAACGACTTTCTCCTTCAATGCCACCAGTCCGGCGGCAAGGCCGTCCTTGCGATAGACGAGGCGCAGGAGCTAAGCCCCGAATGCCTTGAGTTCGTGAGGCTTCTTTCGAACCTCGAGACCGATACCAGAAAACTCCTCCAGGTCGTCCTCCTCGGCCAACCCGAGCTACGGGAAATCATAAACCAGCCGCGCCTGAGACAGCTCAACCAGCGAATCGCCGTAAGATACCACCTCGGCCCCCTTAAGCCCGACGAGACGGCCAGATACCTCCACCACAGGCTCCACCGGGCCGGCTCTCTTGCCCTGAGCTTTCCCGAAAAGAGCGCGCAGCTCATACACCGTTTCAGCGGCGGCATCCCCCGCCTGATAAACATCTCGGCGGACAGGACCCTCATGAAGACCTACGGAGAGGGCATAACCTCGATTAGAACGCCTACGGTAAAGTCAGCCGTCGACGAGTTGAGACAGATGGAAGCCGGGGGAAAGAACCCCGGCATCAGTGCTAAGGTTCTATGGATAATGCTTTCTTTACTACTGCTTGCGGCGGCAGCGGGAATCGTTCTTTACGACTCCCCCGTGATTCAGAAAATCCTCGGGGCCTTCGGCTGAAAACCTCCCCTTCAGCAAACGATTGACAAGCGGCTTAAACGAGCTTAACATATTGGGGTACACTCACCTGAGACTGAGGGTAATCCAAAACTATATAATTTAAAGGAGGTTGTACTTATTATGGACATGAAAGACCTTTTCTACCTCGACGGCAGCCTTTTGAAGGTAAAGGACGTCTCCAAGCTCAGGGAGGCGATGGACGACCTGATATATGACGCCGTTTTCACGGAGGACGACGAGCAGAGAAAGGCCAAATTCATTCTTATCAAGGAAGCGTGCAAGGAAGCAGGCGCCTATCCCGCCTCCATCCAGGAACTCTACGAGCACATGGGCAAGGACTACCCCGGCTTCACCGTGCCGGCAATGAACATAAGGGGGCTTACCTACGATACCTCAAAGGCCGTATTCAGAAAGGCCATGCAAATGGGCGTAGGGGCGATGATATTCGAGATAGCTCGCTCCGAGATAGGCTACACAAAGCAGAGGCCGCTTGAGTACGCCACCGTGGTGCTCGCGGCGGCCGTGGCCGAGGGATTTGAAGGGCCGGTGTTCATACAGGGCGACCACTTCCAACTCGTCAAAAAATACTACGACTCTGACCCAACGGCGGAGACAACCTACATAATGGGCCTTGTCAAGGAGTCCATCGAGGCCGAGTTCTACAACATCGACATCGACAGCTCCACGCTCGTGGACCTCTCAAAGGGAACGTTAAAAGAACAACAGGAGCCAAACTTCAAGGCCGCCGCGGAGGTGGCAGTGTCCATCAGGGAGATGGAGCCCGCCGGCATCACCGTGTCCATAGGCGGCGAGATAGGCGAGATAGGCAAGGCAAACAGCACGCCCGAGGAGCTTAAGGCATATCTCCACGGCTTTAACGAAATATTTAAAGGCGGCAAGGGCCTGAGCAAACTCAGCGTGCAGACCGGCACGGCCCACGGCGGAGTGGTGCTGCCCGACGGCTCGCTGGCCCAGGTCAAGATAGACTTCGACACCCTTAAAAAACTCTCGGAGCACGCGAGGAAAGACTACGGTCTCTCCGGGTGCGTGCAGCACGGCGCCTCGACCCTTCCGGACGAGGCCTTCGACATGTTCCCCAAGACCGGCACCTCCGAGGTGCACCTGGCCACCGGGTTTCAGAACATAATATACGACAACCCCGCCCTGCCCGCCGATTTCCGCAACGAGGTCTACGATTTCATCAAGACCGAGTTCGCGAAGGAGCAAAAAGAAGGCCAGACAGAGGAGCAGTTCATATACCAGACAAGGAAAAAGGGCTTCGGCCCCCTGAAGAAGAAGTGGTGGAACCTCCCCAAGGAGGTCAAGGGGCCGATAATGAAAGAGCTTGAGGATAAGTTCGGCCTCCTGTTCGAAAAGCTCAAGGTTGGAAACACCACCGAGATAGTACAAAAGACCATAACCAACAAGCCGCTGAGGAAGTCCCTGCCCGAGGAGGCACGGGCGCTCCTGGCGTAAGGACCATAAGTGGTTTCGAGGGCTTGTTGGGGGGCCCTCGAAACCACTTCCTAAAACCTTCCTGATTTATATCATACCCCTGCGGGCACGCCTGAATTTATACTAAATTAATGGTAAAAATTAACCGCACGTATATCAAGAAAATCAGATACGCCTTCCAGTGGTCCCTCTTCGCGATTGTGGTGTACGGGGGCTGGAAGTTTTACCTCTTTACCGAGCACTTTCTCTCGGGCGGCCCCGAGGTCAAGAGGCCGCCGCTCGTCGAGGGGTTCCTTCCGATAGGCAGCCTGATGTCTCTAAAACTCTGGGTGAGCACCGGGGTGTTCGACCACGTGCATCCCGCCGGGCTCGTGATATTCAGCGCGGCACTTTTGATGTCCATGACCCTCAAAAAGAGCTTCTGCGGCTGGGTATGCCCCGTGGGTGCGCTATCTGAGCTGCTTTACAAAATTGGAGGGAAGATATTCGGCAGGAATTTCAATATACACCCCTACCTCGACTACCCTTTAAGGTCCTTTAAATATATCCTGATGGTGTTTTTCCTTTTCGTGGTGGTTGTCCAGATGTCGGACTGGATGATATTCGCGTTCATGACCACCCCGTATTGGAAGATAGCAGACGTCAAGATGCTCCGCTTCTTTACGGATATGACCACCAACACAGCCATTGTGCTTATGGCATTGGTCGTGCTTTCGATACCGTTTAAAAATTTCTGGTGCCGCTACCTCTGTCCCTACGGCGCGCTCGTGGGGCTGCTGAGCTACCTGAGCCCTGTAAAGATAACCAGAAACGACGAGGCCTGCATACACTGCCACAGGTGCACGAAGAACTGCCCGTCTCTCCTTAAGGTCGAGGAAAAGGAAAGGGTTACCTCCCCGGAGTGCACCGGATGCCTCACCTGCGTGGCAAACTGCCAGTCGAGCGCCTCCCTCGACATCGCGCTTCCGAGCAGAAAACCCCTTAAGCCGCTTGTCTATGTTGCGATGGTGGCAGTGGTATTCTTCGGCATCATCGGGACGGCAAAGCTAACCGGACACTGGGAGAGTGCCGTCAGTTACGAGGAATACAAAACTCTTATACCGGACGCGCCCAAGTTGGAGCACCCCTAAAACAGGTTTCCCTGCGGGGCACAACCCTTTTTCTTCTTCTTGGAGGAAATCTTCTTTGTCTTTTCTGGTTCTTCGCCGAAGATTTTAACCTTTCCGTACTCGCCGTCGAAGCCGGGGGAGATGTAGATATCGCCCTTGCGCATCTTCGAGACGGCCCCGGCGAGCTTTTCTCCCCCTGCCCTTTCGATATCCTTAACCGGCACGTCAAGGAGTATCCCGAACTCAGGCCCAAGGGCCTCAAGGAGTTTTAGATACACACTCTGAACGCCTTTTGTATTTACTCCCCTGCCCAGTGTCTCGGCGATTAGCTCGGCAAGAGGGATTATTGACTTGAAGTTTTCCTTCCTGGGCTTTTTCCTGTCCGCAAGCTTATCCACCCTGTGCATCACGCCCACCGTGAGCTGCCTTCGGCAAACGGGGCATGTATATCCGTAATGTATAGTCTCTTCCGGTGCAAGCCTTACGCCGCAGTTGCGGTGGCCGTCGAGGTGGTATTTGCCCTCTTCGGGGAAGAACTCGATGGTGCCCTCGAACCCCTTCCGTGTCCGTATGGCTTCTATGATTCCCGGGTAAGAAATTTCAGTGTCAATAATATTGGCCTCGCGACCGAGTTTCTGGAGAGAGTGGGCGTCGGAGTTCGAGACAAGCGTTATCCCGTCAAGGGCCGAAAGTTTGCGGTTCATCGGCGGGTCGGAACTCAGCCCCGTCTCTATGGCGCTGATGTGCGGGGTCAGCTCCTCAAAACACTCCCCCAGGGAATCAAACCCCGAGACAGCGCCGAACACTGAAAAATGCGGCGTCCAGGCATGCGCGGGGATGAGCATGGCCTCTGGCGAGGCTTCAAGCACTATCTCAAGCAATTTCTTTGCATCCAGGCCCAAAATTGGACGTCCGTCGGAGGCGATGTTTCCGATCTTCGAAAGTTTTTTATTTACAGACTCCGCCACCTTGAAATTCGGGGCCAGTACTATGGAATGGACCTTTCTGGTCTTTCCGTTCTTTTTGTAGATGGAGCTTATCTCGGCCTGAAGCATGAAATACACCTCGGAGGCGCATGACAGCGGCACATCATCTGCCCTATAGGGAGATTTTAGTGTGTAGAGTCCTTCCACTGTGGGCTTTAGCTTTTCCTTAAGCTCGTTCAGCCATTCGGGGTGGGTAAAGTCGCCGGTGCCGATGACCGAGATGCCTTTGAGCTGCGCCCACTTCCAGAGGCCCTCGGGCGACATCGCGGGGCTCGTGGCGCGAGAATAATGGGAATGGACGTGCAGATCGGCTATTAATCTCATTTAAAGAAATTATAACGCTTTATACTCGCGAATTAAAACCCGGAAGTGCGGCAAACAGGGTTGATATTTATCAGGTGAGTAAGTTAATCTAAACGGCTTAAATCCTATCACTAATTTCCGGAGGCGCTTGAATGGCTAAGAAAGTTTCCAAAAAGAAAGCTGGGGCCAGAAAAAAGTACGTGTACTTTTTCGGAAATGGCAAAGCTGACGGAAGGGGCTACATGAAAGACCTTCTCGGCGGCAAAGGCGCCGGCCTCGCCGAGATGACCAACCTCAAGGTGCCGGTGCCTGCCGGCATGACAATTACCACCGAGGCTTGCAACGAATTTTTCAAGGCGGGAAAGAAACATCCCCCCGGCATGTGGGAGCAGGTGCTTAAAGACCTCAAAAAAGTTGAAAAATCCATGGGCATGAAGTTCGGAGACCCCAGGAACCCGCTTCTCGTCTCCGTGCGCTCGGGCGCGAAGTTCTCAATGCCCGGCATGATGGACACGGTCCTTAACCTCGGCCTCAACCAGAAGACCCTTCAGGCCCTCATTAAGAAGGCCGGCGGCAACGAGCGCTTCGGCTACGACGCCATGAGGCGCTTCATCACGATGTTCGGAAACATCGTCATGGACGTGGACAGGATGAAGTTCGAAGACACGCTCGATTTGATGAAGGAAAAGAAAGGTTACGGCTCTGACACCGACCTCACCGTGGACGACCTCAAGGTCCTGTGCAAGCAGTACCGGCAGATATACAAGAAAAATACCGGCCAGAACTTCCCCGAAACCCCTTTGACCCAGCTTAAGATGTCCATAGACGCCGTGTTCGGCTCGTGGTTCGGCAACAGGGCGGTTAAATACAGGAACCTCCACGGCATACCGCACAACATGGGCACCGCGTGCAATGTCCAGTCGATGGTCTTTGGCAATATGGGCGACAGCTCCGCCACCGGCGTCGGCTTCACCCGGGACCCCTCGACCGGCAAGAAAAGGTTCTTCGCCGAATATCTCGTTAACGCGCAGGGCGAGGACGTCGTCGCCGGCATCAGGACCCCGCTGCACATCGCCGACATGAAGAAGAACTTCCCCAAGGCCTACAAAAAGCTCGACACCATCTGCAAAAAGCTCGAGCGCCACTACAGGGACATGCTGGACATCGAGTTCACGGTGCAGGAAAACGAGCTCTACATGCTCCAGACCCGCGTGGGCAAGAGG
>DAOUWH010000026.1 GCA_030667205.1 Nitrospirota bacterium | reverse complement strand
GCCGTATCTGTGATAGTATTGTCGGGCGGAAAGAGAAAATGAAGATACTCGCGATAGAGACATCCACGATGCTCGGCGGCGTGGCCGTTATGGACGATGTCAAAGGTCTTCTCGTCGAGGTCAGGGCAAGCGTGAAGGCCGGACATTCCGGCAAACTCATGCCCGAGATAGACGATGCCTTAAAAAGGGCCTCACTCGGCCTTGGCGACATCGACGCCCTTTGTGTTACCACCGGCCCCGGCTCGTTCACGGGGTTGAGGATAGGCCTGAGCACCGTAAAGGGCCTTGCCTATTCCACGGGGCTTCCGGTCGTTGCGGTGCCCACCCTTGAGGCCCTTGCGTGGAACTTCCCGGACTTTCCCTGCCCGGTATGCCCGATGCTCGATGCGAGGAAGAAAGAGGTCTACGCGGGAATTTTCAGGACGAACGCCGACGGGATAGTCCGCCTTATGGACGAGGCATCGATAAGGCCGGAGGCCCTGGCCCTTGCGCTTAAGGAGCACGAAAAGGTGGTGCTCCTTGGAGAGGCGGTCGGGCTTTACAGAGAAGTATTTACCGCTGCCCTTGGCGATAGGGCTCTGTTTGCCCCGCCGCACCTTATGGCGCCGTCTCCGGCGGCCTCGGCGGAGCTGGGCCTGGCAATGGCTTTGCGGGGCGAGTTTAAAGACCCCGTGGCGCTGGCCCCGTTTTATATCAGGAAGTCCGAAGCAGAGCTTAAGAAGCCCTGAGAGGGCAGGGCATAGTCCTGACGCAGGAGGCGTATGTCGGGGATGCGCTGATAACGAGGGCGCCCTTTAGCGGGACGATTCGGACAGCCTTACGATGTCCTTCAGCATATCAATGAAGCCGTCCTTGAGCTTCTTTCTCTTGAGCCTTCTGAAGAGCATCACCAACTTGGCTTCGTCGTCGGAGAGCGAAGAGAACGGAGGCTTCATCTGTGAGACCTCTGCTGCCCTGCCGCTGTCGTTGAGAAAAGTGCCTGCCGGGACGCCGAAGGCCTCGGCTATCTGCAGCAACCTGGAGATGTTGAGCTGGCTTGAGCCTTTTTCGTATTTCTGGATCTGCTGGTAGGATACGCCGATTTTTTCGGCAAGTCTCATCTGGGACATTCCGGCGGCTTTCCGCATGTCCCTTATAAGGGACCCAATGTATCTGGTGTCTTTAACGGCCTTCATTACCCTACCTTGACTACCCAAAAGTCGTTGGTTTCAGCCTTCAACCCTTACTAAAAGCTAAAAAACTACTGAGCATAATAGGATAAGGGTAATGCATATGTCATGTCTACAAGCCTAAAGTTGTAATTGTAATCCTGTTAGATAATGCCCCCCTCAACCATCCCAGCAGGTCTATACTTGATTGTACTGCCGTTGAGCCTCTTTATGCAACTGTCCTTTGCAAGTTGCCTCTCAGAAGCGGACATGACGTAAGGGGCTGCCATGCCGCTGAGTGCGAGAACGACGTTCAGGAATGGTCAGGACTGTTTCTTGGTGCTCCAGACACCATCGAGGGGGGTGCCGCAGCCCTGGCAGGCCCCGTTGCTGAGCCTGTAGCTGTCAATCCTGTAGCCGAACCTCTCAATCAGCAGTTCGTTGCAGGAGGGGCAGTATGTGTTCTCGCCTCCCTCGCCCGGGACGTTCCCCTCGTAAACATACCTTAAGCCCGCCTCAAGCCCGAGCTCTCTTGCGTGCCTGAGGGTCTTTACGGGCGTACGCGGCCTGTCCAGCATCTTGTAGGTGGGATAAAACTGGGAGACGTGCCAGGGTATCCCCGGGTCCACCGAGGCCAGGAACCCGGCGATGTCCTTAAGCACGGCGTCGGAGTCGTTGTGGCCCGGGATGATGAGCGTGGTGCACTCGACCCATACGCCGAGCTCCTTCATGAGCCGGATGGTCTTTTTGACGGGTTCAAGGCGCGCCGAGCATATATTTTTGTAAAACCCGGCATCGCCCTTGAGGTCGATGTTGTTTGCGTCAAGGTACGGTGCTATGAGCCTCACGCTCTCGGGCGTCATGAAGCCGTTGCTTACGAATACGTTCTTTATGCCCTTTGAGTGGGCCAGCTTCGCGCAATCGAGGGCGAGTTCAAGGAATATCGTGGGTTCGGTGTAGGTATAGGAGATACTCTCGGAACCGCTTTTGAGGGCGGCCTCGACGACTTCCTCGGGCGTGGTGTCATCACCCGGGATCATGACCTCCGGCCTCTCAATCGGGTACTGCGATATCTCGTAGTTCTGGCAGTGCTCGCAGCGGAAGTTGCAGCCCACCGTGGCTATCGAGAGAGATTTCGAGCCCGGCAGGAAATGAAACAGGGGTTTTTTCTCTATGGGGTCGACGTTTCTGGATATGATCTTGTTGTAGACAAGCGTATATAGGGTGCCCCCGCGGTTCTCCCGCACGGCGCATATCCCCCTCTGGCCCGGCTCTATGATACACCTGTGCGCGCAGAGCGCGCAATGCACCCGGTTGCCCTTGAGCTTCTTGTACAGGAGCGCCTCTTTCACAGCACGATTATACCAGACGGGAGTTTGACTTAGAAGGCATAAATATGCAAAATTAAGTGGATAAGTAACTAAATATACAGGAGGTAAGGGTGCCGATATACGAGTACCTCTGTAACGGTTGCGCTCGTATATTCAGCGTAATCACGCTTAAAGCGTCCGACGGAGAGACGGCTTGTCAGGAGTGCGGCTCAAAGGACGTCACGAAGCAGATATCCACGTTTAGTTGCGGGGTTTCATCCGGGGCGTTCTCCTCGGGCGGCGGCTGAGTGGTATCGTCCTGCTGAGCGTGTCCCGGCACATGAAAATCTTGACTTTTTCAGTATTTAGACATAAAATCATCCCACATGGCTAAGGTACTTCTTGCAGACGACAGCATTACCATCCACAAGGTCGTGGAGATCATCCTTACGGCCAAGGGCTTTACGCTCAAGGCCGTCCCGGACGGGGATACAGGGCTCGAAACCGTAAGGACCTTCAAGCCCGACGTAGTACTGGCCGATATCGACATGCCGGGCCTGAACGGCTACGAACTTTCCGCAAAGATTAAGGCAAACCCAGCGACAAAAGATATTCCGGTCATCCTGCTGGCGGGTGCGTTTGAGACATTGGACGAGGCCCTCGCAAAGAAGGTGGGTGCCAACGGCACTTTGATAAAGCCTTTCGAGTCGGAAGACCTTCTAGGCAGGCTACGCGAAGTCCTGTCCCCGGAGGCTGTCGCGCAGGCGCCTGCTCCGAAGGCCGAGGCCACAGAGGCAGAGATCCTTGAGGTCGAAGGGCTCGAGATGGACGAGCTGGAGCCCGAGGACGAAATGATTGAGCTTGCCGAAGAAGGGGCGCCTGAGGAAGATATCGTTGGTTTTGAGCCCTTTGAAGAAGAATTGGCTGTAGAGGCCGAGCCCGCGGAGGTCGTCCCGGAAGAAGAGGCTGAGCTTGCGGAGGTCGTCCCGGAAGAAGAGGCTGAGCTTGCGGAGGTCGTCTCGGAGGCGGAGGCCGAGCTAACGGCAGTGGAGCCCGTTTTGGATGAGGCCGAGCTTACGCCGGTCGAGGGCACTTTCGAAGAGGGGCTGGTAGAGCCTGAGCCCGTCGGGTTTGAGGCTATTGCCGAGGAGCCGATGCACGAAATGCCTTCTGTCGAGGTGCCGGGCTCCGAGGCATTCACCGAGACTTTTCAGAAATTGACCAACGAGAAAATCACCGAGTTTCTCGGCACTATGGACATGAAGGCGGCTCTCATGGAGGCTATTGCTCCTACTCTCAGCGAGTCCGTTGAGGAGGTGCTGTGGGAGATAGCGCCGGAGCTTATGGAAAGGCTCGCCAAGCAGACGCTTAAGGAATCCATGAGCGACCTTAAAAAAGAGGTTGAGACTGTATTATGGGAGACGGTCCCCGAGCTTGCCGAGAATCTTATTAGTAAAGAGATTAAGAGGATAAGAGAGGAGAGCTAGAAGCGCTTTTAGCTTAAATCCGGCGGGGAATCGGTCGTGAAAGCGGATTCCCCGCCGTCGTTTGTATGGCAGAGTTCCCGAAGAGCTACAATCCGGAAGAGGCTGAGAAGAAGTGGTACGAGACGTGGGCCGCTAAGGGATACTTTATGCCCGAGGCCAACCCCGCGGGCGAGCCCTACTCGATAGTCATCCCGCCGCCGAACGTCACAGGCTCGCTCCACATGGGCCATGCCCTGAACGCAACGCTCCAGGACGTGCTGACCCGGTGGCACAGGATGGGCGGCAGGCGCGCCCTCTGGCTTCCGGGCACTGACCACGCCGGTATCGCCACCCAGAACGTCGTGGAAAAAAGCCTTGCCGTGGAGGGTACCGACAGGCACCGCCTCGGCAGGGAGGCGTTTATCGAGAGGGTGTGGGACTGGAAGAAGGAATACGGCGACAGGATAATCCGTCAGCTTAAGAAGATGGGCACCTCTGCCGACTGGTCCCGCCAGCGCTTCACGCTCGACGAAGGTCTCTCAAAGGCCGTAAGAGAGGTCTTCGTAAGGCTCTACGAAGAGGGCCTTATCTACAGGGCCACGAGGCTCATCAACTGGTGCCCCAGGTGCAAGACCGCGCTTTCGGACCTGGAGGTGGAGCACGAAGAGCTTGAGGGCTCGCTCACGCACATCAGGTATCCCATGCTCGATGGCCGGGGCCACATAACCGTCGCCACGACCCGGCCCGAGACCATGCTCGGCGACACCGCCGTGGCCGTCAACCCCGATGACCCGCGCTACAAGGGGTTTGTGGGAAAACTTGTCGAACTTCCGCTTATGGGGAGAAAAATCCCCGTAATCACGGACAGCGCGGTGGACCCCGAATTCGGCACCGGGGCATTGAAGATAACCCCCGGCCACGACTTCAACGACGAGGCCATCGCAAAGAGGCAGAGCCCGCCGCTTCCCGTCGTGACCGTAATAGGCGAGGACGGCAAGATGAACATGTACGCCGGGGCAAAGTACGAGGGCCTCGACCGTTTCGAGTGCAGGGAGGTTGTCCTCAATGACCTCAGGGAGCAGGGCTACCTCGAGAACCAGGAAAAATACACGCATTCGGTGGGGCACTGCTACAGATGCAGGACAGTAATCGAGCCGTTCTCCACGCCCCAGTGGTACGTCAGGGTCGCCCCCCTTGCGGAGGAGGCGATAAAGGCCGTAAGGGAAAAGAGGATACGCATCATCCCCGAGGGCTGGGAGAACAGCTATTTCGCCTGGATGGAGAACATCAACGACTGGTGCATCACGCGCCAGATATGGTGGGGCCACCGGGTGCCTGTGTGGTACTGCGACGACTGCCAGGAGGCCACGGTCGCGCGCGAGGACCCCTCGGAGTGCGCCTCATGCGGAAGCAGGAACATCCGCCAGGACGCCGATGTGCTTGATACCTGGTTTTCCTCCGCCCTCTGGCCCTTCTCCACGCTCGGCTGGCCCGATGAGACCGACGACCTCAAGGCGTTCTATCCCACGGATGTCCTCGTTACCGCGTTTGACATACTGTTTTTCTGGGTCGCAAGGATGATTATGATGGGCCTTAAATTCATGGGGGATGTCCCCTTCCGCGACGTCTACATCCATGCCCTCGTCAGGGACCCCGAGGGCCAGAAGATGAGCAAGTCCAAGGGCAATGTCATTGACCCGCTGGTGCTCGTTGACAAGTACGGGGCCGACGCCTTCCGCTTCACGCTTGCCGCCTTTGCCGCGCAGGGCAGGGACATCAAGTTCCAGGAAGAGAGGGTCCAGGGCTACCGCCACTTCATAAACAAGCTCTGGAACGCGACCAAGTTCATCCTGATGAACAGGAGGGGCACTGCCCCTCTTATGGATATTGAGGGCTACGAAGCCGCTTCAAAACCCTCCGAATTGTCCTCGAAGTGGATTTTAAGCAGGCTTGCGGCCACCACAGATGAGATAAACGCCGCGCTTGAGGACTACAGGTTCAACGACGCCGCGGGCAGCATCTACCAGTTCACGTGGCACGAGTTCTGCGACTGGTACATAGAGACCGCCAAGACCGAGATGTCCGACGAGGTCAGGGACACGCTGCTCTACACCCTGGAGAAGGTCGTAAGGCTACTGCACCCGTTCATGCCGTTTTTGACGGAGGAGATATGGCAGGCGCTTCCAATAAAAAGGAAGGCCGACAGCATCATGGTCAGCGAGTTCCCGCAGGCACTTCCGAGGGACGCCGGGGCCGAGGCCCTGATGGCAAAGGTGATGGACGCAGTAACCGGCGTCAGGAACATAAGGGGGGAGCTGAACATCTCGCCCGCGGAGGAGCTCGACGTGTTCATAAAGCCCATAAACGAAGACGTCGCTCTCGAACTGCGGGACAACGTGCATTATATCAAGAGGCTCGCGCGCGCGAAATCCGTCTTCATAGACACCGAGGTCTCGCGGCCCAAGGGCTCCTACACCTCGGTGAAGGACCACTTTGAGGTCTACGTAAAGCTCTCCGGCATAGACGTCGATGGCGAGCTCCAGAGGCTCGAGAAGGAAAGGAAAAAAATCGAGGAGCCCCTTACGGTTCTCAAGAAAAAACTCCATAACGAGGAGTTCCTCGCCCGCGCCCCGGAGCATATAGTGGAGAAGGAAAAGCAGAAGTACGACGACCTCATCAAGAAGCAGAACAAGGTACTCGACAGCATGGAAAAGATAAAGGGCCTCAAGGTCTGATATGGGCATACCCGAGGAGTTCAAGCATTTCATCAGGAAGGCGATAGAAGACGACCTCGGAAGCGGCGACCTTACCACGGAGGCCCTCGTCCCCCGCGAGCACACCTCGGAGGCCGAGCTGGTGGCGAAGGGCGCCTTTGTAGTTTCCGGCCTTCCGTTTGCGGAGGAAGTTTTTAAGGTCATAGACCGGGGTGTAAAATTCACCGCCTTCGTAGAGGACGGTTTTAAGGTCAGAAAGTCAGACGTTATAGCCCGCGTCTCGGGCAACACCACATCTCTGCTTAAAGGGGAGAGGGTCGCCTTAAATATTCTTCAGAGGCTTTCGGGCATTGCCACCTTAACGAACAAATTTGTCATGAAGACAAGGGGACTCGACTGTAAGGTGCTTGATACGCGAAAGACCACGCCAGGGATGAGGAAGATGGAAAAATACGCGGTCCGCACCGGCGGCGGAGACAACCACCGCATGGGCCTCTACGACGGCATACTCATAAAGGACAACCACATCCGCGCCGTTGGGGGAATAAAGAAGGCCGTAAGGCTTGCCAAGCGGGCCCGCACCGGGTTGAATATCGAGATAGAAGCCGAGACCCTCGCCGACGTGAAAGAGGCCCTCGGCGCCGGGGCGGATATCATAATGCTGGACAACATGCCCCTTAAGGCTATCAGGAGTGCGGTAAGGCTTGTAAAGGGCCAGGCCAAGCTCGAGGTCTCGGGGAACGTTACGCTCAGGAGTATAAGGGAGATTGCCGAGACCGGCGTTGACTACATCTCGGTGGGGGCGCTTACGCACTCGGCCCCCGCGGTGGATATAAGCATGAGGTTTAAGTAGAGAGTTTCTTCCCTAAAAGCTCGTTTACGAGCTTGGGGTTGGCCTTTCCCCTGGTAATCTTCATCACCTGTCCGACGAAAAACCCCATCAACTTTTCCTCGCCGCCCTTGAAACGATTAACCTCATCGGGGCTGGCGGAGAGAACTTCATCAACGGTTTTTTCCAACTCGCCCGCGTCGGATATCTGGACAAGGCCCTTTTCCTTTATGATTTGCCTGGCTGTCATGGCAACTTTAGGTGCAGGTAGGGTGACTTCAATACGGCCAGAAGTATCATATATCCGGTGAAATTCTCTGTTGAACATTTCTTCAAATACCTCTTTTGCTTGCGTTCTATTTATAGTTCCGTTTTCTATCTCTTTGAGTATATCTACAAGTTGTTTTGGATCGATAGGACTCTTTTCTATAGATAAGTTTTTTTTGTTAAGTAGCCTTAGAAGTTCTCCCATCATCCAGTTGCTTGCGGCCTTGGGCGTTGCGCCGGCCTTAACAGCCTCCTCGAACCAGTCGGCCATGGCCCGCTCTTCCGTGAGCATGGCGGCGTCCTGCTCCGGAAGGCCGTAGTCCTTTACGAACCTTTTGAATTTTATGTCAGGAAGCTCGGGGAGGGAGGCGCGTATCTCCTCTATCCATTTTTCGTCCACCACCAGGGGGACGAGGTCGGGGTCGGGGAAGTAGCGGTAGTCGTGGGCCTCCTCCTTGGTGCGCATGGACTGCGTGACCCCGGCCTGGGTGTCAAACAGACGGGTCTCCTGCACGAGTGCGCCGCCCTCTTCAAGGGTCTTAACCTGGCGTTTTATCTCGTAGGCCAGTGCCCGCTCGACGAACTTGAATGAATTTATGTTCTTGACCTCCACCTTAACACCCATTCCGGCACTGCCGGCCTCTCTTACGGAGACATTGGCGTCACATCTCAGGGAGCCCTGCTCCATGTTGCCGTCGCACACGCCGAGATAGCGAAGTATCGTGCGGAGCTTTTTCATGTACTCCACCGCCTCGGCAGGGGTCCTGATGTCGGGCTCCGAGACGATTTCCATCAAGGGCACGCCGGTGCGGTTGAAGTCCACGAGGCTGTAGGGGCCCTTTTCCTCGTGGATGTTCTTTCCGGCGTCCTCTTCCATATGTATCCTGGTTATGCCCACGCGTTTGTGGCCGCCTTCCTCTGAGGCTATATCCACCCAGCCGTGCTCGCAGATGGGAAGTTCGTACTGGCTTATCTGGTAGCCCTTCGGCAGGTCGGGATAGAAGTAGTTCTTGCGGGCGAACCTGCTGTAGGTGGAGATCGCACAGTTTGTAGCAAGCCCCGTCCTTATGGCGAACTCAAGGGCCCGCCTGTTTAGCACCGGAAGCACGCCCGGCATCCCGATGCACACGGGGCATGTCTGGGTGTTGGGCTCCGCGCCGAATGCGGTAGGGCATCCGCAGAATATCTTGGTCTCCGTGAGCATCTGCGCGTGCACTTCAAGCCCTATGACCGCTTCGTATCTCAGAGCTTCGGCCTCTTTTTGTGCCAGTCCGTGGCGCGTTCGTATGCGTCGGCGACTTTGAGAACATTCTCCTCGTCAAAATGCCTTCCGATGATCTGAAGCCCCACGGGCAGCCCCCCGCCGGTGAATCCGCACGGTATTGATATCGCTGGCACGCCTGCGAGGTTTACGGAGTTTGTAAAAATGTCCGAAAGATACATTTTAAGCGGGTCGCCGGTTTTCTCTCCCTTTTTGAATGCCGCCTCAGGGGTGGTCGGCGTGGCGATTACGTCCACTTTTTTAAATGCCTCGTCAAAATCCTGCTTGATGAGCGTCCTGACCTTCTGGGCGTTTAAGTAATATGCGTCGTAGTAGCCCGAGGAAAGCGCGAAGGTGCCGAGCATTATCCTCCTCTTGACCTCCGCGCCGAACCCCCCGGCGCGCGTTTCGGTGTACATCTGCAGGAGTTCCTTTGCCCTGGCCCGCAGGCCGTACTTTACGCCGTCGTAGCGGGCGAGGTTTGAGGAGGCCTCGGAGGTGGCGAGTATGTAATATGCGGCCACGGAGTAGTCGGTATGAGGAAGCGTGACGTCCAAGACCTTTGCCCCCAGCCCTTCGAGGGCCTTGATTGCCTCCCTTACGGTGCTTTCGACCTCGGGGTCCATGCCCTCGATGAAGTATTCCTTCGGCACCCCGATTTTCATGCCCTTTATGTCGCCGGAGAGAGCTGCCGTGAAATCGGGGACCTCCACAGGGGCGGAGGTCGAATCCAGGGGGTCGTGTCCCGCGATTACGTTCATGAGCGCCGCGGCGTCTTTCACGGTCTTTGTGATGGGACCTATCTGGTCGAACGATGAGGCGAATGCTATGAGGCCGTACCGCGATACCCTCCCGTAGGTGGGCTTAAGCCCCACTACCCCGCAGAGGGCCGCGGGCTGGCGTATGGAACCCCCCGTGTCGGAGCCCAGGGCCGCGATGCACTCATCGGCGGCCACCGCGGCGGCGGAGCCGCCGCTTGAGCCCCCGGGAATCCGCTCGAGGTCCCAGGGGTTTGAGGTAGGGAAAAACCCGGAGTTCTCGGTCGAGGAGCCCATCGCGAACTCATCGAGGTTTGTTTTTCCAGGGAGCACGTAACCGGCCTCAAGCAACCTTGAGGTAACGGTGCTTTCGTAAGGAGGGACGAAGTTTTCAAGTATCTTCGAGGAGCAGGTCGTTGGCGTCCCCTTTGTGCACATGTTGTCCTTTACCGCGATGGGGATGCCCGAAAGCGGGCCGCCCCTGCTTTCGCGGGCCATCTCGCCGGCCCGCTCGCGTGTGACGGTGACGTATGCCCTTACCCTGTCCTCAACGGCATCTATCCTTCCAAGCACGGAGGCGAGCACTTCCCCGGGGGACACCTCTCCTTTGTCAATGAGTGCCCTTGTCTCGGCAATCCCCAGCCTGCAAAGCTCCAATTGAAAAGCCTCCGGAATCAAGTCGTCAAGCGGTATTATCTCACGCAACCCCGCCCTCTGTCAAAGGTGCCACTGGCGCTTTTCTTCAAAATCGGAACCGCATTTCAACTCGGTTCAAAGGGCGCCGTGCGCCCCTCGTTTGACCCTGTTTGGGAGGAGGTTTATAATTAAAGGTTGTAGGGTCTTATGGCGGCAAGAAAGAAACCAAAAAGGCGGAAGAAAAAAACTCTCGGCATGAAGCTAACGAGGCTCCTCTGGCTTTTCTTTTTCGTGATAGTCCTTCCGCTTGCGGTTGGCCTTGCGGCAGGTGGATTTTTTGCGTTTGCAAGGACGGTGCCCTCTATAGAGGAGCTCAAGCAGCAGGGGGTGCCGCCGAGCACTAAGATATACGCCGACGACGACACCCTCGTCGGAGAGCTAAAGGTGCAGAAAGGCATTCATGTGCCGCTTGAGAAGATGCCCCAGACTCTCCTGGACGCGGTCGTGGCCGTCGAGGACTCCAAGTTCTGGAAGCACAAGGGCATCGACTACCTCGCGATAGTAAGGGCCGCCCTGAAGGACGTAATGAAGCGCCACCTCAAGGAGGGCGGAAGCACGATCACGCAGCAGCT
>DAOUWH010000220.1 GCA_030667205.1 Nitrospirota bacterium | reverse complement strand
TCGAAAACATTTCGTTGACCGTAATACAGCTATTTCTTATGTAACTGACGCCATTAGGAGAGGCGACCTAGCTGCTTTCGGCAAAGGTTTACATATGCTCCAAGACTATTACAGCCACCGCGCACAAGGATACAGATGGGAAACTGGTGGACATGTGCCAGATTCGTTTTGGGGCTTGTTTGCAGGCTTTGACCCAGACGATTTCGAATCGAATCCTTACTGTGACGAAATGATTTTGGATGTTCGTAGATATATGAGAGTGTATTTGGACTACTGGAGATAGTTCCACATGCTAAAATTAAGAAAAAAACCAATTAATATTTTGTATGAGATTGCCTTTTTCGTAATCAGTCCGTGGATTGTTTCAGCCATACTCTATTTTGCTATAGGAATAAAAGGTGCCAATGCATCAACTTATTTTGCCTATCAGATTTATGGCTCCTATTTTGTCTTAACCATTGTAATAGCCTTGAGAACATTTCGAAAAAAGCAAATGGAAAGACTACCAATATCGACATTTCTTTTTGGTTTTACTTGTGGATTTTATTTCTGGGGACTTTTTATTATTTCAGAATCGCATACCATAACCAGTTTCCTAGATTTTCTATTCGCCATCTTAGTTTGCACTGTAGCAGGCACAATATTTGGCTTGGTTGCTATACCTGTAGGTTATGCATCTTTTGGAATATTCTCGCTTAAGAAGTTAAAGGGGGAACGGTGAGACGAAAAACAGGGACAGTGCCCATTTATGAGGGCTGCGAAAAGTAAAAGGGGACGATTCTATTTATAGGGCACGGCGGGGTTTTAAAAAATGACAACGGCGACTGAGACGATTTTTTAACACACGGAGAATGAAATGACCGGGCAGAGGGCAATAACAGGTCTTGCGGTTATCGCGATGATGCTTGTATCGCTGTCCCCCGCCTTCGCAGCCACGGCCGCTACTCCGTAAGCTTGACCTGGATATGTCCTTCCTCGACCTCGAGGTCCTCCACTCCCTCCGAAAAGAGCGCCCAGAAGCCTCCCTCGTCGCCGAACTCGTCCACGAGGTTTACGTTCTTTAGATACCCGAGCCACGCGTTGGGCAAAGGGATGCCTCCCAGCGAAACCCCTTTCAGTGCGACGACTGGACGCCCTTCTTCATAGGCAAGAGTGATCCCTACATGAATTCTCAGGGTCTTGCCTCCGAGGACCGGGACCTCCTCGTCCACTGGAAGGACGAGTTTAATGCTTACGAGGTCGTCCGCGAGGTCTATGGCGACCCGCTGGGCGACCTCAGGGTTGTTGGCGATAAGGGCGTTAATCTCCTTTTCGGTGAGGCTTATCTCTCTCCGGGCGTTTTTCTCTGAGTAGGGCTCAGGTTTCAGTGCGGTCCTGGGGTCAAAGCGCCATTTTTCCCTGACCACATGTTCTTTCTGCGCGGCCTTCTCCAGCTTTTCGAGCTTGTACTCCAGGACCGCCCGCTCTTTGGAGTTCAACTCTGTGGGAGTAAACTCAGAGGCATAGAGGTTATGCTTTACCCACCAGACCATGAGCAGGGCTATCACGACAGAGGCGATAGCCACGACCTTCAGCCCCTTCATGCCGGGGCGGGACTTGCCGCCGGCGGGCTCTGTCTTCGGTGTATTTTCGCCGCCCATAGAAGTCACCCTCTAAAGCCTCTCGAGGAACTCCTTGAGCCAGCGGCTTCGGGAGGGATGCTTCAGTTTCCGGAGGGCCTTGACCTCGATCTGGCGGATGCGCTCGCGCGTGACCTTGAACTCGCGGCCCACCTCCTCAAGGGTGTGGGGCACGTCGTTGCCGATGCCGAAGCGCATCTTTAAAATTTTCTCTTCCTTGGGGCTCAGGGTGTGCAGTATCTTTTCCACCTGCGTCTTGAGGTCGTCCCGAATGGCCTCCTCAAGGGGAGAGGAGGAGGCCTTGTCCTCGATGAAGTCACCCAGGTGGCTGTCCTCTTCCTCGCCCACCGGGGTCTCAAGCGATATGGGCTCCTTCGATATCTTCTGGATGTTCTTTACCTTATCGATGGGCATCCCGACCTTCGCGGCTATCTCCTCGGCGGTGGGCTCCCGGCCCAGTTCCTGCACGAGTTCCCTTATGGAGCGGATGATGCGGTTGATGGTCTCCACCATGTGTACCGGTATTCTGATAGTCCTGGACTGGTCGGCCAGCGCTCGGGTGATGGACTGCCTTATCCACCATGTGGCGTATGTGGAGAACTTGTAGCCCCTGGTATATTCGAACTTGTCCACCGCCCGCATAAGCCCGATGTTGCCTTCCTGGATGAGGTCCGGGAGGCTCAGGCCCTTGTTCATGTGGCGCTTGGCGATGCTTATGACGAGCCTGAGGTTGGCCTCGGTGAGGCCCCTCTTTGCCTCCGCGACCCGTTCCTCGGCGTCTTCGATGTTTTTAAGCACGCGCTCCATCCTCTCCGGCGGCACGCCTATGTCGGCGGCGGCCCTGTCCAGGGCGGCTTCCCATTCGGGGGGCGTGCCCTCGGCGCCGGTTATCTTCCGTGAGAGCGCGAGGGCGTCGTTTATCTCCTGCTTTATCTCCGCCGCGATTGCGACCATCAAGTCCTCTTTCAGATCGAGGGCGTTGGTCTTATCCGCGATGGCCTGCCGGGTCGCTGAGATCTTGCCCAGGATGTCGTCGTTGGCGCCACCGGGTTTCTTCAAATCCCTCTGGAGTCTCGTGAGCTTCTCAAAGAGCCTTCCGATTGTGGCGGTGGCCTTGCGGAACTTTTCGCTTTCCGCCCCGAGGGCCTCGGGCGAGATGAGGTCGCCGTGGGTGAGCAGGTCCTGCAGTGGGGCCTCGCCGGAGGCCACGTGCTTGCCCATCGCAACGAGTTTTTTAAGCGCGCACGGGAGCATGAAGACGATGTCCAGGAGCTTTTCGCGCTCCCGAACTATCTTCTTTGCGATCTCGACCTCCCCTTCCTTCGTAAGCAGGGGCCTGTTGGTCATCTCCCGGAGGTAGACCTTGATGGGGTCGTACTCC
>DAOUWH010000072.1 GCA_030667205.1 Nitrospirota bacterium | reverse complement strand
GTGGTGGTCCTCGTTGCCTCCAGCATATGCGTCTCAAGCACCATGAGCGCCACTGTGCTTGAGAGGATGGAAGAGATAGGGCTTATGAAGGCCATCGGGGGCACAAAGCACGAGATACAGCGCTTTTACCTGGCAGAGGGCCTTGTTATCGGCATGGCCGGGGGGCTCATGGGTTATGTAATAGGGTTATTGTCCGCGCAGGCGGTATCAAAGGGCGCGTTCCACTCGTTTATAGACGTCCCTTTTTATGTGCTGTTCGTGTCGGTAGGGATGGGACTTTTAATCGCAATGGCCTCGAGCATGCTTTCGGTGTCCGGGGTCCTGAGGAGAAAGGCGTCGGACATTTTAAGAGGTGAATGATGTTCGTTGACGTAAAGGACGTAATAAAAGAGTATCCCACGGCAACAGCCCTCAGGGGCGTTGAGACGGGCATCGAGCGTGGTATGTGGTGCTCGATAATGGGGGCATCGGGCTCGGGCAAGAGCACCCTGCTGAATATAATAGGGGGCCTTGACAACCCGACAAGCGGTGCGGTCTTTATCGACGGCACCGACATAACCGCCATGGGCGAGGACGAGCTTGCGCGGTTCAGGCGCGAAAACATAGGGTTCGTATTCCAGCAGCCTCACCTCGTGCCGTACCTCAACAGCGTTGAGAACGTCATGCTCTCACAATACTTCCACAGCCTGACCGACGAGGATGAGGCGAGGGAGGCCCTGAAGCGCGTAGGCCTCGGCCACAGGCTCCACCACAGGCCCTCGCAGCTCAGCGGGGGCGAGCAGCAAAGGGTGACCATCGCAAGGGCGCTCATAAACAGCCCCAGGCTGCTCCTGGCGGACGAGCCCACGGGAAACCTCGACAGGGAAAACACAAGGCTCATACTCGAACTCCTTAAAAAACTCCACACCGAGGAGCAGTTCACGATAATCCTCGTCACCCACGACCCTTTCGTCTCGGGCTGGGCCGAGAGGGTGCTGACGATGGAGGACGGAAGGGTCATAAAGGATGAGCCTCGTTATTGTTGAGGCGGCAGTAGTAGGCATAAAAGAGGCCGCGAAGCTCGGCATAGTCTGGCTTGTCTATTCGTCGTTTCTCCGCGAGCACAACAGGGAGGGGTTTTTAAAAGCCTTCTACCTGGGCGTGGCACTGGCCTCGGGGCTTGCGCTCGTTTCCTTCTTTGTCCCCTCCACGCTTGCGGTTAAGGATTTCCTGGCGAGGCTTATAGGGTATGTGTTCTTCCTTTTCTTCCTCGGAAGCCTCGCCGCGCTTTATCAACCGGCAAGGGGTTTTAAGCCGAAGTGGGATACGGCGCTTGGGTCTTTAGTTGTTATCCTCACAATTGTATATCTTTCCCCTGACATTATAGGCTCCACCATGTTTGTCAGGGAAATAGCAGAGATGAAGGCCGCTTACCTGCCTACGTATGTTTCCGCCGCTACCGGCTTTGCCCTGGCGCTTGCCCTTACGGTGATCGCGCTGGGGAGGTTCAAACATCATATCGGGCGGTTCTTCGGCCTGGGCCAGTTCCTTTTGTTCCTCTCGGTGGTAAAACTCCTCGGCGGGGGGATAAGGGGTTTTGCGGAGCTGTCGCTTATCCCCTCGGTCCAGAGAGGGGTGATGAAGTTCTTCCACGACGTCGTGCACCAGATGTTGGTGTTCCTCATGGTTCCCGACCACCCGATGCTCAGCATAACCACGTGGAATTTCGTAGGGATACTGTTTGGCCCTAACATAGCGCTTGCCGCGGTGCTGGCCCTCCTGCTTGCGCCCCCGGCCATGTTCCTTTACCACGGATTGCTGGCCCCGCTCCCGGAGCCTTCAGAGGCGGCGACCGGGGCCGAAAGGAGGCTTTTGAAGGCCGCCGCAAGGGCCGACCGCAGGAGAAAGGCCCTGCCTGTGGCGCTTTTCATTTGCGTCATACTGGTCTTCTGGTTCTCCGGTCGGGCCGAGGACATCACAAGGCTTTATAACCCCAAACCAAAGCCCGTTGTCGAGGACAAGGGGTTTATCGTCATCCCGCTTACCGACCCGACGATGAACATCAGGGACGGAAGCCTCCATAAGTTTTCCTTTTATCACGAGGGCGAGAGCATCGTGATCATGGTTATCGAAAAACCCGACGGAAAGCTCGTGGTCTGTCTCGACGCATGCGAGATATGCCCGCCGGAGGGCTACGGCCTCAGCGGGGAAGAGGTGGTGTGCATCTATTGCAGGACCCCGATACCTACAGACACCCTCGGGATCCCCGGCGGATGCAACCCCATACCGCTTGAGGCCCGAATAACCGACAGTAAGATAATGATAGAGGCCAAAGAGCTGCTTGAGAAGTGGGACGACGTGATAACAGGAAAGACCAAAGAGGCCATAAGATGAAAGGCCTTTTAAGGTTTATCTCCGGCAAGGGGTTCCTCCTGTGGCTTATCATGGGCTGGATACTCTTTTACGTCACCCTCGCCGTGTGGTCCAAGGAGGCGTTTGCCAGGTTTGTCGGATGGCTCGACAATAACCCGCTTGTCCAGGTTCTTTATGTGCTTTTCCTGATAAGCGGTGTCTTGAACCTGGTGAGGGTCTCCCGGGAGGTGCTGAGAAGGGGCGTGGCGCGCTTTGTCATGTGGGTGCTTCTGCCTGCGGGCATCCTGATGCTTTTGGTGGGCTTTTTCCTGAGCGCCAACCTCAGGCAGTTCGACTGGATAATCGCCGGCGAGGGCGACGCCCTGAAACCCCGGTGGCAGGAGCACCCCTATGTGCTCTCGGAGATAAAACCTCCGCTTAAGGACGAGCTTTTTGCCGTGGAGGGCGAGAGCGTCTTCAAATATGAACCCAAGGTAACGGTTTCCGCTGACGGAGAGAGCTTTATCGTCGGCGTCTACCCGCCGACGATGATACGCGGGACGTATTACCACATCCTGGACTTCGGGCTTGCCCCCGGCATAAGGCTTAAGGAGGGAAACGAGGTACTTCATGAGCGTTATGTCCCTGTGAAGATACTTCCGCCTGGGAGCGAGGGTGTCTTTGAGGCGTCGCCTTACACGGTTTTCCTGAAAATCGCCCCAGACAGGACCGTCCGGAAGGGCATAACAAAGGCAAAGCTCTACAGCCTTGTTTCGCCCGCCTACGAGGTCAGGGTGGTAAGGGGCGATGAGGTCGTCTTTGAAGGCAGCTCCAGAGACGGCGTCCTTTTCGATGGCAGGGAGCTTTCTTTCTCTGAGCCTGCATACTGGGTGAGGATCGAGGTCGTAAGCAACCCGGCGGTGAACATCCTTATAGCGGGGGTTGCCGTTACCGGTGCGGGGGTGCTCTCGATGTGCCTTCTGGTACTCTTTGATATCTCGAGCCGGAGGCGGCGCGGGCAGGGGTGAATCGGTTGCCGGATATGGTTTATAATCTGTCTTTATCACCGATTCCCGAAGGACGGTAATGACTCGGAAATTCAAGCTTGAGCGCGCCCATGCACGGATAGCCTCTAAGGCCACGATGTTCAAGGTACTGAAGTACCTCGACCGCAGGCGCGTTGAAACGCCCCTCCTGCTTATCGACAGGGACAAGATAAGGGAGAAGGTATCGCTCGTAGGCTCGGGAATTCGCAACTCCAGGGTCTACTATGCCATGAAGGCAAACCCCGACAGGGGAGTTTTAAAACTCATGGACTCCCTCGGCATGGGCTTTGAGATAGCCAGCGAGGGGGAGTTAAACCCCCTCAGGGCCCTCAAGGTCGCGCCCGATAGAATCATATCCAGCAACCCGGTCAAGTCCGTTAAATTCCTTAAAGCTGCGGCGAAGTACGGCCTCAGGAGCTTCGCGTTCGACTCCATGGAAGAGGTGGAAAAACTCGCGCGCTTTGTGCCCGGCTCCAACGTCTACATCAGGGTGGCGGTGGCCAACGAGGGAAGCGAATGGCCCCTCAGCCGCAAGTTCGGCGTGGAGCTCGACATCGCCCTTAAGCTCATAGACTATGCGCGCGAAAAGGGGCTTAACCCCGCTGGAATCACCTTTCATGTGGGCTCGCAGTGCCTGAACATGTATAACTGGGACACTGCCCTCTATAAGGCAAAGGCCCTCTGGGAGATGGCCGAGCGTGAAGGCGTGAAGATGTCCTTGCTCAACATTGGCGGTGGTTACCCCATCAATTACACCAAGGGCGTGGTCGGCGTTGAGGCCATCGAGCGCAACATTGACCGCATCATACGCGACAATTTTCCCTCTGACATCGAGGTGATGATAGAGCCCGGAAGATCTCTCGTCGGCGACGCCGGGGTCTTCGTAAGCTCCGTAATCGGCAAGGCGAGGCGCGGGCACGAAAACTGGGTGCAGATAGACGTGGGCGTCTTTAACGGCCTCATGGAGAGCATCGGCGGCATAAAGTATACATATCTTGTTGAAAACGGCGGGGGCAAGAAGAAGGGGTTTACCGTCGCCGGCCCCAGTTGCGACAGCTTCGACGTGATGGGCGCCGAGGTGCAGATGCCCGAGCCCGAGGTCGGGGGCCTCATGCTCATACTTTCGGCAGGGGCCTACACCACCTGCTATGCTTCGGAGTTCAACGGATTTCCGATACCAAAGACGAAAATCATATAGCGGAGGTACAACATGATAAGGTTTGTCGAGACCGCCCCGTTCGTAGCAGTAGAGTACGGCTACGAGGTCGAAAAGGTCCTCTATAAAGGCAAGAGCAAGTTCCAGGATATAATGGTCTTTGAAAACCCCTACTTCGGCAACATGCTCATACTCGACGGCACCGTGCAGCTTACGGAGCGCGACGAGTTTTTCTACCACGAGATGATAACCCACGTCCTGGCGCACGCCCACCCCGAACCCAAAAAAGTGGTTGTCGTGGGCGGCGGCGACGGCGGCACCGTCCGGGAGGTCGCAAGGCACAAGTGCGTGGAGAAAATTTACTTTATAGAGATAGACTCAGAGGTAATCCGAGTGGCAAAAGAGTTTTTCCCCACAGTCTCATCCGCTGTCGACGACCCGAGGGTAGAGATCAAGAACATGGACGGCGCGGAGTTCATCAAGAGCGCCTCGGACATAGACCTCGTGCTTATCGATTCTACGGACCCCATCGGGTTTGCCCGGAGCCTCTATAGCCGGGAGTTCTTCAGCTCCATCGATAAGGCCATGAATCCCGAAGGCATGTGCGTGCTTCAGTCCGAGTCGCTCCTTTTGCACTCCGACATCGTGGCCGAGGTACAGCAGACCCTTAAAGAGGTATTCCCGGTGGTTGACTGCTTCACCGCGCCCATTGCAACGTATCCGGGCAACTGGTGGACGTTTTCCATGGGCTCCAAGAAGCTCGACCCCCGCGAGATGCGCCGCAAGCTGGAGTTCGATACGAAATTCTACAGCGAGGAGATACACTCCTACTCCTTCGTCCCCCCGGGCCTGTACCGGAAGCTCATGGACGGCAAGCTCAAGTGGTGACACGGTCACTTTACATCTGACTTTGAAACCTCCTGCCGATATGTGTAGCCGCAGGCTGAAGCCTGCGTGGCACTGGCACCTCTTGACACAAAACAGGGGCAACTGATAAGCTATTTTAGCACTCTAAAGGCGAGAGTGCTAAAGGTTCTGAGATGCTTGATGATAGAAATAGAATAGTCCTGCGCGCGGTAGTTCAGTGCTACATCGGACGGCCCGGCCCGGTGGGGTCGAGGTACGTCACGAAGAGGTACGGCTTTGAACTATCCCCGGCGACCATCCGCAACATAATGGCCGACCTCGAGGAGATGGGCTATCTCAGCCAGCCCCACACCTCCGCCGGAAGGGTTCCCACGGACAGCGGCTTCAGGTTCTATGTGGACTCGCTGAAGGAAGGACAGCGGAAGGACGCGGAGGACTATACGGAACTTTTACGGGGCATGGTCGAGGGCCTGAGGAGCGATATAAACGACCTTTTAAGGGAGGCCACAAGGGCGCTGTCGGAGATGTCGAGCTACCTGGTGTTTGCCGAGCCCGTACGCTCCGACAACACCACGCTTAACAGGATACAGCTATACCGCTTCCGCGGCCGCCAGCTCGTGGCCGTGCTGCTTGGTAACGAGGGGCTGGTCAGGAGCAGGATACTTGATTCGAACTTCGGGCTTACGCAGAGGCAATTGAACAGGATATCGGAGTACCTCAACTCGGAGTTCTCGGGCCTCTCCATAGACGAGATACGCAGGGAGATTATCAGGCAGATGTCGAAAGAGAAGGCCCTGTGCGATATACTTATATCCAAGGCCATGAAGATATGCAGGGAGGTCATTACCTTCCCGGTGGAGGAGATGATAATGGCGGGGCTCCCGGAGCTCCTTGGGCTCCCGGATTTCTCCAACAGAATTAACGAGATAGCCCGCGCCATCGAGGACAAGCACCGCATAGTGGAGCTCCTTGAGGAGATATCCCATGACTCCGAGGGGGTGCAGGTCGCCATAGGCTCCGAGATACCCATGGAGCAGATGAGGGGGCTGAGCATTATCTCGGCCGAGTACAAGCAGGGCCAGAGGCCCCTGGGAAGGGTCGGCATAATCGGCCCCACGAGAATGGACTACTCCATGGCAATCCCCATGGTCGAGCAGACGGCCAGGTTCATATCCGCGGCCATCTCTAAATAACAGGCAAGAGACAGGAGCAGAGGTTGGAGGACGAAAAACAGCATCGTATTGAGATAGAGGGCGAGGACTCCGGCGAAGGACTCCGGGAAGACGAAGAGGAAACTCCCGGAGATGAGGAGCCCGAGACCGATACCGGGGAAGAGGCGGAGGAAGGGCCTAATTACGAGGAGCAGGTAAAGGAGCTTGACGACAAATACGTAAGGCTTTATGCCGAATTCGAAAATTACAGGAAAAGAGTCGCAAAGGAAAAGGAAGAGCTCGCAAGCTACGTAAGGGAAGAGATGATATACGAGCTGCTTACTTCCCTGGACCACCTCGATATTGCCCTTAAGCACGCCAACGAGGACGAGACCTCAAGCGGAATCAGGCAGGGCGTTGAGATGACCTTAAGGGAGCTTAGCAGGACCCTTGAGAAATTCGGCCTCAAGCCCATAGAGGCCCTCGGAAAACCTTTCGACCCCGAGTTCCACCACGCGGTGTCCCAGGTCGAAAGCGACGAGGCCGATGAAAACACGGTCATCGAGGAGTTAAGGAAAGGCTACAT
>DAOUWH010000223.1 GCA_030667205.1 Nitrospirota bacterium | reverse complement strand
GCGACGTCGACAAGGAAATCCTAAGGGCCGCAATCATAGCCGAGCTGGACGCCGTGAACCTCTACGAGCAGATGGCCGCTGTGGCGCGGGACAAGAACATAAAGGCCGTGCTCCTCGAGGTCGCCCGGGAGGAAAAGACCCATGTTGGCGAGTTCCAGGCCATGCTCCTTAAGCTGGACAAAGAGCAGGTAAAGGAATTGGAGGAAGGCAAAAAAGAGGTAGAGGAACTTACGGGGTAGTAGCTGGTTATTTACGTATTTGGCATCCTGAGCACCCTGAGCTTGTCGAAGGGTCGAAGGATGCCGTCATTTCCCTATAAACAAAACAGGCGGGGCGCAAGCCCGCCTGTTGAAAACCGATTGCCGAATTACCAATCACAGCCCGCCGCGGAAGCACCGGCAAGAGCTCTACGCATACATGAGCTTGCCGCCTTTTGGGTCAGGCACAGGGTCTCCGAATTCCTTCGCAGTATCCACCCACAACAGGATGGCCTCCTGGGCGTTTTTCAGGGCTTCTTCCTGCATGCCGCCATGGGCCATGCATCCGGGAAGCTCAGGCACCTCGGCAATGAAAGCCTCGTCTTCATTGCTCCAGTAGATGATAACCTCGTATTTATACATCAGCACGCCCTCCGAGTTTATATTTCACTATGATGTTTCTCACCTGCTTTACCTGATAAGGCTTGGCCTTGTTTCCTTCCTCCTGAAGGTTGATCTTCTCCGCCACCTCGTCCCTCCTGAAAATGTGGTGGCTGCCCCTGATCCGTTCAGCGAACCCCAGGCTCTTCAATAATTCACGCAGTTCCTCGAACCTGATATTGGCATCGGACGTTCCGCTTATAATTTTGAGCAAAAGCTTTTCATGTTTGCCCATTGCACCTATTCTACCATAAGCTCAAGAGCAATAAAAAAGGCGGGGCGCAAGCCCCGCCTTTGAAAACGAATAATCAAATAGCCGAATCAATTACCACCACCAGGGGGCCCCGGGATCGCCGGGCTGAAGGCCGGGGCCGCACCCGGTCAGCATCAGAAAAGCAACGATTAAAGCAACAGCAACCGTCCTCTTAAAAACAGACATCATTGCCTCCCTTAAGTAATTTATGTTCCCAGTTTAAACGACTCCGGGTAGTATACTCCCCCCCTGTGGTGTCAAGGGTACAAAAATGAATGATATAGCCAACCCCGCCAACTACCCGCTGGAATTTTCTTAAAGGGAGATTGCTGCGCTCCTCGGAATCGAGTCGATCCGAGAAACCGTAATGCCGACGAAGCAATCTCAGGGATTTCTCGAGTCGTAGCCTTCCATCGTCCTGACCAGTTTTTTCCAGTCGAAGGATTGTAAGTTTATAACCTCGCCATTGATGATCCTGTCAACCGCCTCGTCGGTGGTCTCTTTCACATCATAAAACGGAAGCATCACCGAAAACGCCCGGTTGGTGTACGCCTTAACCGGCGTCAAAACGTCGTCTCTACGTGTGAAAAACGGGTCCTCGCCCGGTGCGCAGGGCTCGCCAAAGACATTGAACTGCCTGCACGAGACCGGACGTATCGCATGTACGGAGCATGCGCACTCCATCAAAAAGGGGCAGGGCCTTCCTTTTGTATGGAATATGAGGTTTTGCTTGAGGGTATCTCGCTCCGGGCCGGAGATTTTCTCGGCCGCGAACCAGTAGAGCCCGACCAGCTCAAGCGGGTAAACAGGGATGTCGCTCTGGGTGCAGCAGGCCTCGCAGCCCTTGCGGCAGGCGAGTTTCACGCCGCGCTCTTCCTCTTGTTCTTTTATGGCGATTGCTACGCCCGTGTCCACTATCGCGTAGGCGTCAAGGAGCATCGCAAGCCAGGGCAGCCTGGCCTCCTCCCCGGGGAAACTCACGCGGGCCCGCGCGAAATCCGTATCGGTGTTTTCAGGGTCGTCCATCGTAATCAATTCAGGAAATTGAAAGTAAAAGAATTCGTCAAGAACGATAACACGGCGGTAAAGGCAACTTCAACCGGCTTAGGATGTAAATTTTAAAAAAGGGGCCCGGGGCCCTGCCCTGTGGGCAAGGGCCCCGGGAGGGGATAAGGGGGTAAGAAGCCTAACCTATCTCAGAAATATTGTTTCCGTTTATCGAAAGCCTCTTGAGCACTGCGCCGGCCTTTATTATCTCTGCCTCCTGGTGGCAGCCGTAGTCCATTACCTCGACGGTAATGTCGCTGTCTCCGTACTTGGCGGCGTAGTACTTAAGCGCGCCGGCCTTGACCTGATCGAGACTCTGCGAGGCGCCGCCTCCTGAGCAGCACGACGAGCCCCGCCCCGCGGAGACACCGCAGCCGGAGGAGGAACAGCCCCCGGACCTCGCGCCCGGGGCGTATGAGGCATAACGCGCATATGATGACTGCTTGGCGGTCTCGGGAGCCTCGTAGCCCGGGACAAACTTCTTAATGGCAAAGCTCGTCCCGGCAACCAGCAGCACCGAAACCAGCACCACCAGAAAAATTCTTACCTGCCCTTTCAGCGCACGGACTACCATTAGTTCTCCCTCACAGACACCACGGCGCCGTCCTTCATCTTTACCGTCCACCCGGTCCTCTTCGCGAGGCCGGGGTTGTGGGTTACGAGTATTACGGTCTGGCCTGTTTTATTCAGTTCTTTAAACAGGTGGAAAATCTCCTCGCCTGTCTTTGTGTCCAGGTTGCCGGTGGGCTCGTCCGCAAGGATTATCGGCGGCTCGTTTACGAGGGCCCTTGCTATTGCCACCCGCTGCTGCTCGCCGCCCGAAAGCTCCGAGGGGAGCCTCCGGCCCTTGTTCTCGAGGCCGACCCGTGCAAGGGTATCGAGCGCAAGCCCTTCCTTGTCTTCCGCATCGGTTATGCACAGAGGAAGCATTACGTTTTCCACCGCGTTGAGATAGGGGATGAGATGAAACTGCTGGAACACAAACCCGATGTACTCCCTCCTGAAGTCCGCAAGCCT
>DAOUWH010000149.1 GCA_030667205.1 Nitrospirota bacterium | reverse complement strand
TGATACAGCACCTCGACGAGGTGGACGAAGAGGCCGCCTTCATTGGGGCCGTAAACACCGTGGTAAACGACGGGGGGAGCCTTAAGGGCTACAACACCGACGGCAGGGGTTTTATGAGGAGTCTCGAAGAAGAAGGCATAAGCGCCGAGGGGAAAAAGGTGCTCATAGCGGGCACGGGAGGCGCGGCCAGGGCCATCGGCTATTACCTTAGCGAGAAGGCCCGGGAGCTCTGCCTCTTCGATGTAATCCGCGAAAAGGCCGAGGCCCTTGCGGAAGCCCTCAAAAAGCGCGGCAACGTCCGCCTCCTGGATTCCCTCGAAGACACACTCGGCGGGATGGACATCATAATAAACGCCACTCCCCTGGGGCTTAAGGAGACAGACCCCCTGCCCCTTGACCTCTCCGGCATTGGCCCGGACCAGACGGTGGGAGACCTGATATACAAGGAAACGCCCCTCCTTAAAGAAGCCGCATCCAGGGGTTGCAAGACCTTCAATGGCCTGGGAATGCTCATCTGGCAGGGCGCCCTGGCCTTTGAGCTCTGGACCGGACAATCCCCTCCGTACAGGCTCATGCGCGACGCCCTGAAATAGCCCGGCCAAATAACTGGCACACTTATTGCTTATTTTTGCTTTACTAAGCCCGCCCCTTGTGATAAAATTAGATATGAACAGGATACTTCTTCTATTTATCATACTGGCTCTGGCCGTGTCTTCGGCCTTCATGTTCGACAAGGACGGGGACAGTAGCCCGGACGTTCTGGGGGGCTCCTTCATGGAAGACGTTATAGTGGTAAACAGGGACTCGGGGAAGCACCGCTGGACGCTGAACGCTGAGAAAGTGCAGATTCCGCCGGACGGCAAGTCCTCGAGACTGAATTTCGTCACCATAGACCTCCCGGAGCACGGCATGAAGGTGGAGTCGGACTCGGGCCTATACGACCTCGGAAACCGCAACCTGACCCTTACCGGGAACATCAAGGCCAGAACGGACGATTATCTCATCAGGACGGACTCCATACATCTTGAGTCCAGCACAGGGGAGCTTTCGACCCCCGACCTGGTGGTGCTTGAAGGACGGAATTTCACCATACAAGGAGAAGGTTTCAAGGCAAACAGCGATAAAAAGGTGACGTTTAAAAACAATGTCAAAGCAATGTTTCTTTAGGATAATCCTCGGCGCGATACTGTTTGCGGCCTTACTGCCCGTTAGCGCGCAGTGCGAGCCCTCAAGCGGGCTTATCAAGGGCCCCATCGTGATTACCTCATCGACCCTCTCCGCGGACTCGGGCGCCAACAAGGCCGTATTTGAGGGCTCGGTGGTCGCCAAGACGGACGAGATGACGCTTTATTCGGACCGGATGACCGTGTTTTACTCCGAAGAAGACGGCGATATCGAAAAGATTGACGCAAGAGGCAACATAAAACTCCTTAAAGGGCAACGTGTGCTGACATCCAGGAGTGCTATATACCTTGCCAGTGAGGGAAAGATAACCTTTACCGGAGAGCCCATGGCCGTGGAGGGCAACAATATAATCACCGGCTCCGAGATCGTATATCTGATAGACGAAGACCGCTCCCTGGTACGCAACAGCAAGGTCTATATCCAGCAGGACAAGGGGCGCTGAGCATGCACGCCCTCAGCGCAAGCGGCCTTTCCAAGAGGTACGACGGCAGGCTCGTGGTGCAGGACCTGAGCGTCGAGGTCAAATCAGGCGAGATAGTGGGTCTCCTCGGCCCAAACGGAGCGGGCAAGACCACGACGTTCTATATGATTACCGGCATGCTCAGGCCCGAGCAGGGGAGCGTCACGCTCGACGGCGAAGAGCTCGTAGGGCTGCCTATGTACCAGAGGGCGCGGAAGGGCATAAGCTACCTGCCGCAGGAGCCCTCGATATTCAGAAAGCTCTCCGTGAGGGACAACCTCAGGGCAGTGCTGGAAATACGGGGCCTCTCCCGAAGCGAAACCAACGACCGCATCGAGCGCATAATCGAGGAGTTCGAACTCGGGGGGTTTGCCGACCGCGACAGCACAAGGCTCTCGGGCGGCGAGAGGCGCAGGACGGAGATAGCCCGCTCCATCGCCGTGGAGCCGAAGTTCATCCTGTTTGACGAACCGTTCGCCGGGATCGACCCCATCACAATGGTCGAGCTAAAGAAGATGATGAAATATCTCAGGGACAAGGGGCTTGGAATCCTGATAACCGATCACAACGTAAGGGACACCCTTTCAATCACCGACAGGGCCTACATCCTGTCCGAAGGAAAGGTGCTTGACGAGGGCTTGCCGGAGAAACTTATATCCAACCCGAGGGTCAAAGACGTCTACCTCGGAGACGAGTTCAGGCTCTAAGAGGGTTTTTTATGGAACACAGGCTCGAATTAAAAATGCTCCAGAAGCTGATAATGACCCCTCAGCTTCAGCAGGCCATAAAACTCCTCCAGCTCCCGCAGCTTGAACTGTCGCAGACGCTTCAGAACGAACTTGTCGAAAACCCCTTGCTCGAAGAGACTACCGAGGAGGCTTCCGCCGAAGAAACCTCTACCGAAGAGGCCTCTGCCGAGGAATCGCCCGATGCGGATCGCTTCGAAGACCCCGACGACACCGAAGCGCCGCTTGAGAAACTCATGGAGTACACCGTGGGCGAGTACTTCGACTCCCGGAGCTACGACGGCAGGGACCTCGGATATTTCACTCCGGACATCAACCCCACCCAGACCCTCGAACATTACGTAAGCGAAGGCACGGACCTTTACGACCACCTTACCTGGCAGTTGAGGCTCGGTGACGCCAACGGCCAGCTCAGGGAAGTGGCCGAGGTCGTCATCGGCAACATCGACGATAACGGCTACCTCCAGGCATCCGATGAAGAGATATCCATATATGCCGGTTGCTCCGCGGGGCTTGCAAAAGAGGCTGTCGGGCTTGTCCAGTCATTTGACCCTATTGGCATTGGGGCAAGAGACCTCAGGGAGTGCCTTGTGCTTCAACTCGGCCCCCTGAAACTCAGGGGCACTCTCGTAGAAAACCTCGTCACGCATAACCTTGAGGACATCGAAAAGAGGAGATTTCAGCAGCTTGCCAATCGCTACGCCTGCGCGACAGAAGAGATAAAAGAGGCGGTTAAGATTATCGGCGCGCTGGAGCCCAAACCCGGCAGGGGTTTTTCCAACTTGCAACCCATATACATCAAACCCGACGTCTACGTGGTAAGGGCCGACGGCGGCTTCCAGATAATCCTTAACGACGACAACATGCCCCGCCTCAAGATAAACAACTATTACAAAAAACTCCTCCTCCACAAGAGCGTGCTCCAGAAGGACGAGAAGGCGTACCTCGAAGAAAAGCTCCGCTCGGCGGTCTGGCTGCTTAAGAGCCTCGACCACCGCAACAAGACCATCTACAGGGTCAGCGAGTGCATACTGCGCTTCCAGGAGGATTTCTTCAATAACGGCGTCTCCGGTCTGAAACCCCTGAACCTCAAAGACGTGGCGCAGGAACTTGAGCTGCACGAAAGCACCATCAGCAGGGCCACCTCCAACAAGTACCTCTCGTGCAGCCACGGCCTTTTCAACTTCAGGTTCTTCTTCTCCAGCGGGCTCAGGACGAACACGGGAAGCGTATCCTCAACCTCGGTCAAGGATATGATCAAAAAACTCATAGCCGAGGAGGACAATAACAAACCCCTGAGCGACCAGAAGCTTTCCGATATGCTTAAGAGCTTCGACATCAAGATCGCAAGGAGAACCGTCGCGAAATACAGAGAAGAGATGCACTTCCCGCCTCAGAGTATAAGAAAGAACATCATCTGAAAAAGGAGGCACCATGAACATCGTCGTCACTGGGAGAAATGTCGAGGTAACACCGGCGCTAAGAAGTTACGCCGAAGACAAGATCGGCAAGTTCGAAAGGTACCTTTCCAACATAACCGAGGCAGTCATAACCTTCAGCATCCAGAAACACATGCACAAGGCCGAGGTACTGCTCAATGCCAACGGCAACCTCATCCAGGCCGAAGGGGTCACCGGAGAACTGTACTCGGCCATAGACGAGGTCGCGCAGAAGCTCGAAAGGCAGGTCAAGAAATTCAAGGGCAAGCTCCATTCCCACAGGAAGGCCGAAGGCAAGTCCAGGGTAGCCGCTACGGTTCCCGAGGAGACCCCCTCTGAGACCGAGAGGGTTATTGTGAGAAAAACCCTCGAGACAAAGCCTATGGCGCCGGAGGAGGCCGCCATGCATATGGAAATGGACAACCAGGACTTCCGCGTTTTCACCAACGACCAGAGCGGCGAGATAAACGTCACATACCGGCGCTCCGACGGGAACATCGGGCTGATAGAGCCTGCGAAGAAGTAACTTCGCCGGCGTATCGTCCCATGTCCGACGTGAAACCACTTATAGTCCTCTTGTGAGGGCTCTCGGGCTCAGGCAAGACCATAGCCCTCAGGGCGCTTGAGGACGCGGGGTTTTTCTGCGTGGACAACCTCCCGCCCCAGCTCATAGACTCCTTTGCGGCCACGACGATGGAAAAGGCCGCCCGCACAAGGTTCGCCATCGGCATTGACGTGCGCGAGAAAGACCTGCTGCTTTTCATGGACACCATCGTGCGTCCGTTGCGCGACAAGTACTCCATAGACATCCTCTTTCTGGAGGCCGAAAAGGAAAGCCTCATCAGAAGGTTCAAGGAGACAAGAAGGCCGCACCCGCTCTCCGGGCCC
>DAOUWH010000116.1 GCA_030667205.1 Nitrospirota bacterium | reverse complement strand
TCGTCCTCGGAAGGAAATTCACCCGCACCCTGAAGTGTGACCCCGTAAAGAAAGAGTACGTGGCCACCTCGCTTGAGGGAAACGTCCTGAGGGAGAAGCGCTTCAGCGACTGCGACTCCCTGCTTGCGTGGGCGCTCGCGGTGGAAGACCACACGCTTACGAGCATTAAGGAGCTTGCGCCGGCAAAGTATTTCGTAAAAGTCACGGCCGAAAGCCGCCTGAGGAAACTTCCCCCCGTCGTGGGCTACCTGTTCTTTTTCATCAAGGCAAAGGAATTCCGCATCTCCGGCAAGTCCTCTGCCTTCCCCGTAAACAGCCCCGGAAAGGGGGATGGCAAATGAAGAAGCTCCTCAGGCTGATAGCCGCGGCGGCGGTCTTCATGGTCGCGGCCACAGTGCTCGAGGTCGTCTTCTTCGACGTCGAGGCCGCCTCCACCTCTGGCAAGCTCCTGTTCCTCGTGCTGTTCAACCTCAACGTCTTCGCGCTCCTGTTCCTCGTGCTGTACGTAGGCAAGATCCTCTTCGGACTCATCCGCGAGGTCAGGCATCGCACCCTGGGCTACAGGTTCAAGACAAAGATAATGGCCTTCCTCCTGATACTGACCTCCATACCCGCCGCGCTGCTGTTCCTTGTGGCAAGCGGCCTGGGCTCAAGCTACATAGACCGCCTGTTCACCCCCGATTTCCGCAGGCCCATAGAGGAGGCGGTGGAGATAGCCAGCAGGCACTACGAGGCCGAGCGAATCAAGGCGCTTGAGTACGCCGAGCTTGCGCGCACAGGCTATGTCCTGCCCCCGGAGTACATGGTCATCCGCATGGACAAGATGCCCGAGGATGCCTCCGTCTCCATAGAGGCCGCCTTCTCGGGCCAGCGCGTGGCGGAGATAATATCCACCCCCGAAGGCGATATCGTCCGGGCGGCCCTGCCCCGGGGTCCGGCCTCGCCCGGCAGGGGCATAATCGTAGTGGAGACGTTCATCCCCCCGAGCGTAACCGCGGGGATGGAGCAGATAAGGACCACATACGAAGACTACCTTAAGCTGGAGTCGTGGAAGGCCCCGCTTAAGCTGAACTACCTGCTTTTGCTGGGGTTTTTCACCCTCATAATCATATTCTCGGCCCTCTGGGTCTCGCTCAGGATAGCCAGCTGGATAACAGAGCCCGTAAGGCGCCTGGCCGGGGCCACCGAGGCGGTGGCCGCCGGCAACCTCTCGGTGAGCGTGGAGAGCACGCGCCGCGACGAGATGGGGATGCTCGTGGATTCCTTTAACCGGATGGTGACCGAACTAAGGGAAGGCAAGGAGTCGCTCCAGAGGCTCTACCTCGAGTCGGACCGCCGCCGCATTGCCATGGAGAACATCGTTAAAAGCATCCATAGCGGCGTCCTCTCCATCGACGCCTCGGGCCGGGTGCTCGCAATCAACTCTGCCGCCTGCCGGATGCTGGACGTCACGGAGGAGGACGTCCTGGGCAAGCTCTACCCGGCAGTCCTTGCCGGGATAAACTCCGAGGAGCTTACGAATTTCGTAAAGAGCATAGACATAAAGACCTTCAGGTCGGCCGAAAAGGAGGTCAGCGTAAACGTGGGCGGACGGAGGATGCTTTTAAGGGTCTCCATAAGGGGACTCCGCGGGGCGCTGGACCACTACCTCGGCCTCCTCGTGGTCGTCGACGACCTCACCGACGTGATAACCGCCCAGAGGGCGCTTGCGTGGCAGGAAGTGGCAAGGAGGATGGCCCACGAGATCAAAAACCCCCTTACGCCCATTAAACTCTCGGCCGAGAGGATGCTAAAGAAATGGCTATCGGACGACAAGGACTTCAGCAAGGTGTTCGAGCACTCCACAAAGACGATAATCAGGGAGGTCGACAGCCTTAAAACCCTCGTGGACGAGTTTTCGAGGCTGGGTAAGATGCCCGTTGCGAACATGGAGCCCACGGACGTGGGCGAGGTCGTGGAGGAGGCCGCATCGCTTTACCGGGACTACCGGGACCTCAGGATAAACGTCCTGCGCACCGGCGAGGTGCCCCCGACCGTACTGGACAGGGAGCAGTTCAAGAGGGTGATGCTGAACCTCTTTAAAAACGCCGTCAGGGCCATGGACAAGCGGGGCACCATCGAGGTCACGATAACCCCGGAGGCCGACGGGGGCAGGCTTTTCATAGAGGTGGCCGACGAGGGCCCGGGCATCAACGACGAGGACAAGGAAAAGCTCTTCATGCCCTACTTCTCCACAGAAAAAGGCGGCACGGGCCTCGGCCTTGCCATCGCCGACAGGATAATCGCGGAGCACAACGGCCACATCAGGGTCAGGGACAACACCCCCCGCGGAAGCGTATTCACGATAGAGCTGCCGATAAAGGAGGCATAGGACATGTCAAAGCCGCTGGTACTCGTAGTTGACGACGAAGCTGGCATACGGGAGAGCCTCTCGGACATCTTCTCCGACGAGGGCTACGAGGTAGCCACAGCCGAGACCGGCGAGGAGGCCCTCGTCGCACTCGCCGCCCGGGAGCCGGACCTCGTCCTCCTGGACATATGGCTTCCGGGGATGGACGGGCTTGAGGCCCTGGAGAAGATCAAGCGGAAAAAACCCGGAGTCCCGGTAATCATGATCTCCGGGCACGGCAATATCGAGATGGCCGTCAGGGCCACCAAGAACGGGGCCTACGACTTTCTGGAGAAACCCCTTTCGCTTGAGCGCGTGGTCCTCGTCTCAACAAGGGCGCTCGAAAGAAAGACCCTCGAGCTTGAGAACAGGGACCTTAAAGAGTCCCTCACCCGGAGATGGACCCTCGTGGGGGAGACCCCGGTAATGAAGTCCCTCACGCGCCAGATAGGGCAGGCGGCAAAGGGACACGGAAGGGTGCTCATAACCGGCGAGAGCGGTACGGGCAAGGAGGTCGTGGCCCGGCTCCTGCACGCCATGGGCGCGCGCGCAGAAAAACCCTTTGTGGAGGTCAACTGCGCGGCGATCCCGCAGGAGCTTATAGAGTCGGAGATCTTCGGCCACGAAAAGGGCTCCTTCACCGGGGCCTTCGAGCAGAAAAAGGGCAAGTTCGAGCTCGCCGACGAGGGCACCCTCTTTCTGGACGAGATAGCCGACATGTCGCCCCAGACCCAGGCCAAGCTCTTAAGGGTCATCGAGATGCAGGAGTTCCAGCGCGTGGGCGGCTCAAAGAGCATCTCGGTGGACGTGCGCGTTATCGCGGCCACGAACAAGGACATCCCCGAGCGGATAAAGGAGGGCAAGTTCCGCGACGACCTTTTCTTCAGGCTCAACGTCGTCCCCATCACCACGCCCCCGCTGAGACAGCGGCTGGAGGACATCCCCCTGCTGGTGGAGCACTTCCTGGGGCTCTTCGCCGAGGAGTACGGGCAGGCCAGAAAGAAGATAGCCCCCGCCGCCATGAAGAGGCTCAAGGAATACGAATGGCCGGGCAATATCCGGGAGCTGAGAAACCTCATAGAAAGGCTCGTCATCATGTCGACCTCGGACACGATAACCGAGACGGCGATAATGGAGGGCCGGGGGGAGGCCTCAAACAGGGACTACTTCGGCCCGGGCTCGCTGAGGGAGGCCCGCGAGGCCTTCGAGCGGGACTTCCTGGCAAGGAAGCTCTTCGAGCACAACTGGAACATCTCCAGGACGGCCGAGACGTTGGGCATCGAGCGGAGCAACCTCCACCGCAAGATAAAGGCCTACGGCATCAAGCTCCCCTGATATGTTCCACGTGGAACAGGGGCGCTGCCCCTTCAGGGAGTCCCGGCACGGCTTCAATCCGACGGGGCGTTCCACGTGGAACACCATAATTCTTTAATATTTCAAGGGGTAGGGGGAGCTTAATTTTTTATCGGGCCCGTCAATGGCCACGAACTTCGCTATCCTGGACTTCGCATCGGCTGAGTGCTCTATGAACCGCACGCCGCAGCTGTAGGCGCTCTTCTCGCCGCGCACGACTCTCATGACCTCGCCCTTGACGTGGACGCGCTCCGTATTGGCCAGGAAGAACGAGCAGTTCATCATGTCTCCCTTGGCAAGGGTCTTGTCCGTCTCTATGAGTATGCCCGAGACGCTTACGTCGCAGGAAATGCAGAAAAAGGGCTCGGCCCTGAACTGCCCCTGCACGCTGACCTTTACCAGCGCCCTCGTGTCCCTCCTTCGGGGGATATCAAGGAGCCTGCCGACCCTGTCGGCTATCTCCGGAAGGTTAAAGGGCCTGGTTATGAAAGAGTTGGCCCCGCAGCGCTCGGCCTTTTCGAGGGCCGCCTTCCTTCCGGAACAGATCAGTATGAAATAGACCGTGCCGAGTTTTGCGTCTGCCCGTATCCGGGCGCACAGCTCGTCGCCCCCCATGTCAGGCATGTCGAGGTCGGCGATTATGAGGTCCATCCGCTCGGTCCTGTGCAGTTTCAGCACATCTTCAGCGGTCCGGGCGGAAAAAAGCCTCACGTCGTTCCTGTTAAGAAGGCTCTTCTGCTCCTCTATAAAAGCCCTCAGTGCCTCGGCCACGAATATCTTGTTCATTGCATATAATTTTAAGGGCTGTGGAGAGCTTTAGTCAAAACAGCATAACCCCGACGCAGGTAAGCTTGTCCTGTTCGAGCGAAAAACACGCAAGGTTTGACTAATGCCAGGGCAACATTTATAATCATTCATTCAACCGCTAAATGGCGTTATTACACAATGAAAGAGCACGGCGAACACATCGAAAGCAGGCTTAAAAAACTCAACGACCTCAGGGAGGCCGGGGTCGAGCCCTTTGCCGGGGCCTTTGATTTCGACAACAGCGCAAGCGAGATAATCGAAAAGTACGGCGCGGCCACTGGCGAGGAGCTTGGGGCCGAGAACGCAGGGTGTTCGCTGGCAGGCAGGCTCGTCGCCATGAGGAGCTTTGGCAAGGCCGCCTTCGCACACCTGGACGACGGCAGCGGCAAACTCCAGATATATTTTAAGAAGGACATCCTCGGCGACGCCTTCACGATAGTAAAAAAGCTCGACATGGGCGACATAGTGGGCGTCCGTGGAAAGCTCTTCAGGACCAGGACAAATGAGTTGACTTTGGAGGTCGATGAGTTAAAACTTCTTACGAAAGCCATCCGGCCCCTCCCGGAGAAGTGGCACGGCCTCAAGGACATAGAGCTGCGCTACCGCCAGCGATACCTCGACCTCATCGTCAACCCTCCGGTTAAAGACACCTTCCGCAAGCGAAGCGCGATAATCAGGGCAATCCGCGAATTCCTCGAGGGCAAGGGCTACATAGAGGTCGAGACCCCGATGATGCAGCGCATACCCGGCGGCGCGGCGGCAAAACCCTTTCAGACCTACCACAACGCGCTGGGGATAGACCTGTATCTCAGAATCGCCCCCGAGCTGTATCTTAAAAGACTGCTCGTCGGAGGCTACAGCCGCATCTACGAGCTTAACCGCAACTTCCGCAACGAGGGCATCTCCACAAAGCACAACCCCGAGTTCTCGATGCTGGAGTTCTACACCGCCTACAAGGACTACGGCTACCTCATGTCGCTTACCGAGGAACTCATCGCACATACGGCGGAGCAGGCCCTTGGCACCCTCAAGATAAACTATTGCGGCTGGGACATAGACCTCACCCCTCCCTGGCCCCGCCTTCCGATGCTTGGGGCCATGAAGGAAAAGGGCGTGCCCGGGGAAATTTTAAACAACGCACCCGCGGCCCGCGCATGGGCCTTGAAGCAGGGCATCGAGCTTCCCTCCGGGGCCACGCACGCAAAGGTCCTCGACGAGATATTCAGGGAGAAGGTGGAACCCTCCCTCATACAGCCCACCTTCATAACGGACTACCCGGTGGAGCTTTCACCGCTTGCCAAAAGAAAGTCCGACGACCCATCGCTCGTGGAGAGGTTCGAGCTGTACATCGCATGC
>DAOUWH010000160.1 GCA_030667205.1 Nitrospirota bacterium | reverse complement strand
GCGCATCGGCCTTGCTTCCAAGAAAATCCACGATCGGCACTACGGCCTTGTCCGAAAGGGTGCCGTCGCCGTAATCCGGAAGTGGAAGGCACATCTCCTCGGTAACCCTCGACTGGAACACGTCCATAAGTGTCTCGGGGACTCCAAGGGTCACGAGGCCCGCACCGCTCATAAGGCATGCCTTTGCCGCCAGGAACGCCGCCCCGGTCTTCCCGCTTGAGCCCGCCACAACGAGCACATGGCCGTAGTGTCCCTTGTGCGAGTAGGCAGGACGCGGAGGGACAAGGGCTGCCATCTCGTCCTGCTGAAGCAGGGTGCATTTTATGTCGTCGAAGAACTCGCCCGGAAAGCCTATGTCCTCCACGAAGATCTCTCCGGCGTACTCGGCCCCCGGATAAAGAAAATGGCCCTTCTTGGGCGCGCCGAACGTAACGGTGGCCCTGGCCCTTACGGCGGTGCCCATTATCTTGCCAGTGTCCGAAGAGACCCCGGAGGGCATGTCCACTGAGATCACCGGGACGCCCGAGGCGTTCAGGAGGTCGATGGCATTTGCGAGCGGGCCCTTAATGTCCCTGCCAAGGCCGGTGCCGAACAGGGCGTCGACGACCACGGCGGCGTGGGTGTCCTTTTCGTCTATCCTGGTCCTGAAAGCAATGGGCACGCCGAACTTTTTTGCGGCCCTGTACTGGGCAAGGCAGGCGGGGCTTAGCTTGTCTTCCTTCAGAAGCAGGAGGACCTTAACGTTCCAGCCAGAGTTGTGAAGCTCGCGGCCTACCACGATGCCGTCGCCGCCGTTGTTGCCGGCCCCGGCAAGCACTACGGCCTTGCCGCGCGGGAACATCTCCTTTATCCTGTCCGCAACGGCAAGTCCGGCCCGCTCCATGAGCACGGGGCCGGGTACCCCGCAGTCCTTGATGGTCCTGCGGTCAATCTCCTGCATCTCCTTTGCGGTGACTACCTTCATTTGCCTTACCTATGTCCCCGTAAGATATAGCAAATTATACCATGCAATGGCTTAGAATGTTTTTTCTCATGCTACATTTCGAAGACGAAAAAGTATTCGGGCTTGATTGGAAAGGCCCTCAGCGGGTAGCCTTTAATAGACAGGAGGTTTTATTAAATGTTTTTTAAACTGTTCCTGATATTCGCCCTGGTGCCCGTGGCGGAGCTTTCGGTGCTGATATATGTGGGCTCCCATATCGGCACCCTCAACACAATTACCATAATACTGCTTACTGCCGTCGTCGGGGCATATATGGTAAGGCTTGAGGGCCTTGGCATCCTGTACCGCATCCAGACGGACATTGCCGAGGGCGTATTCCCCGCCGAGGAACTGGTGAACGGCGCGATGATACTCGTGGCGGGGGCGCTGCTTTTGACTCCCGGATTTTTCACCGACATTGCCGGGTTTTTGATGGTCTTTCCCGCCACCAGAGAGTTTTTAAAACCTGCCCTTAAAAAATATCTCAAAAAGCGCATATCCGACATTTCAATCCATATGGGGTAGGGCCGGGCTGATTCTCCCCGCCCGGCTTATGTTATCCTTAAACGCACATGGATGACGCCGGATACATGAAGCGCGCATTGGCCCTTGCAAAAAGGGCATTGGGGCGCACGAGCCCAAACCCAATGGTGGGGGCCGTGCTCGTAAGGGGGGGGCGAATTATCGCCGAGGACTACCACAGGCGGGCCGGAGAGCCCCACGCCGAGGCCCTTGTCCTTGAGCGGGCCGGCAAGGCCGCCATGGGTGCGACCCTCTACGTAAGCCTTGAGCCCTGCTGCCATACTGAAAAGCGGACCCCGCCCTGTACAAAGGCTATCGTCGGGGCCGGGCTAAAGCGCGTAGTGGTAGCCATGGAAGACCCCAATCCCAAGGTTGCGGGCCGGGGGATAAAAAAGCTTAAAAGCGCAGGAATCGACGTCTCCGTGGGCGTGCTTGAGGAGGAGGCCAGGACCCTCAATGAGGCATATGTAAAATACATAACCACCGGCAAGCCCTTCGTAGTCCTGAAAACAGCGATGACGCTTGACGGAAAGATAGCCACCCCCGCAGGCCAGTCCAAGTGGATTACTGGCGAGAAGGCACGGAGGCTCGTTCACAGGGTACGCGGGAGCGTGGATGCCGTGCTCACCGCCGTGGGCACCGTGCGGGCCGACGACCCCGAGCTGACCGCAAGGATACGGGGCGGGAAAAACCCCGTAAGGGTCGTCATCGACCCCATGTTGCGCTCTCCCTTGGACTCCAGGGTGTTCAATTGCCCGCCGGAGACCGTAGTGGTCACAAAAGCCATGAACACAAAGATAATTAATCTAAAGAAATTAGATGTCAAAGTAATATTATTTAAAGGAAAACTTGAGCTTCCCTGGCTGATGAAAAAGCTCGGCAGGATGGGGATTACCTCCGTCCTGATAGAGGGGGGCTCGTCCCTTAGCGCCCATGCCCTCATGGGGGGCGTCGTGGACAAGGTCATGTATTTCATAGCGCCAAAGATTATCGGCGGCAGGAAATCCTATCCGGCAGTGGGCGGCAATACCTTTAAGCCCCTTGAGAAGGCCCTAATGGTCAAGGACATGAAGGTACGGCGGGTAGGGCAGGATATCCTGATAGAGGGGTATCTGTAGGGTCTGCGACCAGCGATCTATGTGGGAATAGCGCCTCGTCATTCCTGCGGATGCAGGAATCCAGTAAAAACTGTAGTCCTAAATTCAAAATCCCATATTTCAAAATTCAAAAAAGTTTGGGATTTGTGTCATTAGATATTGTTACTGAAGATGTTGTCAGCCGAGGTTAATGATGACTATCTCTTGATGCGGTTTTTGTCGTCGAGCTTGATTATTTTGGGATCAAAACCCTTTATCTCCGACTCCTCGATCCAGCAGTAGGCGAATATCATTATCTTGTCCCCGGGCTGGCCTTTTCTGGCAGTGGGACCGTTTAAGCACATCTCGCCCCTTTTGCCCGGTATCACGTAGGTGTCGAAGCGCTCGCCGTTGTTGAGGTTGCTTATGCCCACCTGCTCGTAGGGCTTGATGCCAGCGCGCTTAAGCAACGAGGAGTCGATCGTAATGCTGCCTTCGTACTCCAGGTTGGCGTCGGTAACGGTAGCACTGTGCAGCTTTACTCGAAGGAATGGTCTGAGCATTTGAGGTTACTCTATTATCTTGGGAACCCTGTAGAAATTATCCGCCCTGTCGGGGGCGTTTAAAAGCGCCTCATCGGCGGATATGGAGGGCCTTGGCCTGTCGTCCCTCATGACATTGGTGATGCCGACGACATGCGAGGTCGGCTCGACATCGCGCGTGTCAAGCTCGTCCAGCTTCTCTATGTAGCCCAGGATGTTGCTCAGGTCCGAGACCATGGCCGTCCTCTCGTCCCCGGTAAGCGAAAGCCTCGCCAGCCGGGCAATATGTTCTACGAGTTTGTCGTCTATTTTCATTACGCTATCTTTTCGAGGTGCGCAACCTTCAGCGAAAGCCTCTTTATTCCATATTCCGGGAAGTTGACCGTAATCTTCTGCTCCTCGCCTTCGCCGTAGCAGTCCCTTACCACACCGACACCCCACTTGGTGTGCTTGACCCTTGAGCCCATGGCATACGGGCTCGAATGCCTCGCCTTCTGTTTGCGGCCCGACGACCTGCCCGAGGAGACGGTCTTAAGGGCCTTGTCGACCTTGTTGCAGAATTCATCCGGCAGGTCCGCGATGAACCTCGAGGGCTCCTGCTCCTGCACTTTTGAATAAAGTTTCCTCTTCTTGGCCCCGCTGAGGAAAAGCAGGTCTTTTGCCCGGGTAATGCCCACGTAGAACAGCCTTCTTTCCTCGGCTATCTCGTTGGGGTCCTGGGCCTTAAAATAGGGCAGAACGCCTTCCTCTAGCCCCGTGATGCAGACCACGGGGAATTCAAGGCCCTTTGCGCCATGGAGCGTCATGAGGGATATGGTGTTGTTGGAGTTCTCGTCGTCGAGGTTGGTAACAAGCGAAAGCTCGTCCGCGAAGTTTTTAATATCCCTGCCTTCTGCTGAATATATGAATTCCTCGACGTTCTCGGTCCTTTCCTCGCTGAGGGTTTCGGAATACCCGCTTTTCTCGTATATCCGGTGGAGCATATCGGAGGCGTCCTTGTACTTCGCAGCCGATATGCCATCGAGGATAGAGACAAACCCTTCGAGCTTGTCCTTTACCGAGGCGGTAATGCTGTTTGCCTTTATGACGTTCTTTATTGAAACGTAGAGGCTTACGGACTTCTTCTTCGCGTTCTGCTCAAGCTTCGAGAGCGTCGATGCGCCAATCCCTCTGGAGGGTGTGTTTATTATCCTCCTCAGGCTGACATTGTCGTCACGGTTGAGTGCCAACCGCATGTAGGCCGTAAGGTCCTTTACCTCTTTCCTGTGGTAAAAGCTTATCCCGCCGAGGACCCTGTAGGGGAGCTTCTCGCGCCTGAGCGCATCTTCGAGCGCCCTTGACTGGACGTTTATCCTGTAAAGGAGGGCGAAGTCCCTGTAATC
>DAOUWH010000195.1 GCA_030667205.1 Nitrospirota bacterium | reverse complement strand
CTACCTCCCCAAGCCTTACAGCGAGACGGAGCTTAACGCGAGAATATACGCCCTCCTGAGGACAAAGGCGCTTCAGGACGAGCTCAGGGAAAAGAACGTCCAGCTCGAAAAACTTCTCTCCAGGGTCGAGGCCCTCGCCATCACGGATTCCCTTACGGGGCTGTTTAACAGGAGGCATATCGAGACCTTCATTGTATAAGAGATTAAGACCGCTTACAGGTACGACTCGCCCCTTTCGTGCCTGATGATAGACATTGACTTCTTCAAGAAGATTAACGACGAGTTCGGCCACAAGACGGGCGACGCTGTGCTCAAGGATATCGCTAACGTGATAAGCAGCATTGTCAGGGAGGTGGATACCGCGGCAAGGTGGGGCGGAGAGGAGTTCGTGGTGCTTCTTCCGATGTGCGGCAGGGAAGAGGCCCTTGTTTCCGCTTCGAGGCTCCTTGAGGCCGTCGCGGAACATGTATTTGAGGGCCTTGAGGACAGGAAGATCACCATAAGCATCGGGATTTCGGGCATTCCCGACCCCTCCATTGATACACCCGAGAAGCTGATCGATACCGCCGATGCCGCAATGTATGCGGCAAAGAGAAATGGGCGCAACAGGATAGAGATCGCATAACGCGCACGGTATTCCGTTAAATTCCCTGAAACGCTTAATCAATCGAGATGGCATGAGCTTCTCAGTAAGCTATTGTGCTGTCCCATGAGTAAGTTTGCTTCCCAGTCATTGCGAGCGACCGCGGGTCGAATCGACCTCTTCGCAATGACAGTGTAAAGAAGCGTTAGGGGCAGCACGATATCGCGGTTCCTGAGAAATTGCCCGCATAATTAGGTTAAAATTGATTATGTCCGCCGAAGGCCTCGTATATAAGCTAAGACAGGCCCTGATGCTTGGCACTACTGCCTTTATCTGGCTGGTGCTGGGTATGGTCTACCTCGACAGATTTTTCACGCCTTTTGATTTTCTGAAGCCGCTGCTGATGCCCTGGAAGGATATTAAATATACCCCTGCCTTTGGGACGCTCGATGAACGCCTGGTGTTCATGCAGGGGCTGCTCGACGCCTCGCACAGGGTGGCCAAGGTCTCTTTTGTGGTTATGCTGGCCTCGTTTGCGGTCTTCAGTATCTATCTGACCGTTGTATACCAGCAGAGAAAGAGGAGGGCTCGAGAAAACGAGCTGCTTCGCATCAAGAACCAGGAGATAGCCCGCCGAAACGAGTTTATCCGGTACATCTCGGCCACTATCGGCCACGAGTTTAAAAACAACCTCGGCAGAATAAAACGAAGGCTTGACCTCCTTCCGGGCCTTCAGCCAGATGCCAAAGAGCGCATAGATGTAAATCTGCAAAAGCTTTTCGCCGACATAGACATTTTTAAGAAGATCTCCGACGAGCGCGAGGCCATGCTGATAGACTTCAGGCGGGTAAATCTCGGCAAGATGCTCCATGAGCTCTCCAGGCAATACGACGACCTGGCCGATATCACCATGCATGAGGCCTCCGTGCCTGACATATTTGCCTCCCCGGCCCTGCTGACTACCGTATTTGAGAACATTATCGACAATTCCATCAAATACAAGAAGCCCGAGCAGGCGCTTGCGCGCATAGCCGTGGTCTTCTCGCACGATGTTGACGGCAGGCGCAGTTATGTGACCCTTTGTTTCAGGGACGAAGGCATGGGCATGGACGAGGAGCAGGCCGACAAGTGTTTCTACAAGGGCAAAAGCACCGAAGGCGGCTGGGGCCATGGCCTTTACTTCGTAAAGTACGTCGTCGGCCTCCACGCCGGCAAGGTCAGGGTGGGCAAGGAATATACAGCCCCTTTAACGGGCACCGAGATAATCATAAACCTTCCGCTTGTGGAGGAGGATCTCAATGTATAGGGTGCTCATCGCGGACGACGACTACGAGGACCGCGAGCTCCTGAAGCAGGAAATAAAGCGGGCGCTCGGCAAGGAGGAAAAGGGCCTCATGTTCCACGAGGCCGTAAGCGTCAATCGTGCCCGGGAGCTTCTGAAGTCCCAGCCCTTCGATCTCCTGACCCTGGACATCGAGTTCGACCGGATGGACGCGGGCATCGAGGCCCTGCCCGGGATTTTCGAGGGCTACCCCACGCTGAACATCATCGTGATAAGCGGCAAGCTCAACAAGGCCGAGGTCTCCGAGCGGCTTTTCCGCTTCACAAAGGACAACGTCCTCAAGGGAAAGCGCTGGGCGAGGCACTTCGACGTGCTGGATAAAAAGGACGACAAGACAGAAGCCCTCAGGGAGGCCTACGGTTTTGCGTTCGGAAAGAAGGAGGCCGCCGAACAGGTGCGGGACCTTATCCTGCTTGCCGAGGGGCATATGGAAAAAGGCGATGTGGACAAGTGCCTTGAGGTCTACCAGAAGATACAGGGCCTTGCCCCCGGAGAGCAGGAGTCCGCCGAGAACCTTCGCATCATGAAGGGCGATGCCGCATTCAAGCAGGCGCAGGCTTGCCTCAAGCGGGGGGAGACGGTGGTGGCGGCGCTACTGCTTGGGCACTACCTCGAGAGACGCCTCAAGGCCTTCACGCGCAAGCGCCTGAAGCGCGCCGCTCCGGGGCTCTATGACTGCCTGCGGGAGCTCGAGCGCGCCCGTCGCATAGGCCCCTTTAAAAAGGATCTCTTCCAGAAGGCGCTGAAGATAAGGAACAAGGCAATACACCACCCGGCCTCCATCGCCGAGGACGATTTCGAGCAGGCCCGCAAAGACCTGAAGCTCCTGGAGTCTTCGTTTTGAGGCCAAAGGACGTCATAAAGAAATTACTTCCTCCGCCGGGCCCCATATTGAGCCTGGCCCTCATAGGGCTTGTGCTCCTTGGCGGATACCTCTATTACAAGGCGGTCAGGTTCCAGAGGTTCCTGGAGCCCGCACTCGCACTCACCCAGCCCGGAAGCCGGTTTGACCAGCAAGTAATGGACCTTATCCGGCAGGAGTTTACCCCCAAAGACGTAAATGACATCAGGTTTGTGAGGGGTTCCATACACGTCCGGGAATCCATCCTCGTGGACGTGGCCCCCCACGTCGGAGGCCCTATAGTATACCAACGGCTTGGAACGATTTTTAAGGACATGCTCGATGAACCTGAAATGAGGGCTAATATTAAGGTCATCCTCGTAAGCACAATGGCCAGGGTGAGCGATGACCCGGTACTGAACAAGTTAAATAGAGGCATAAGACACGATACGCAGGAGAAGGCCGAACTAATCCTCGACACCCTATATATGGTTGAGCCTGAGCTTGAAATGAAATACGGGACTTACTTCGAAACCACCGCAATTCCTGTCTATTCCGCCGAGACGGATGCGGACTGGGTTATTTTTCGCATTATCCCCAGCGAGCAGCTCCACATAGGGGTACTGCAGAAGCTCGAAAAGTATATAGACTGAGCCTAAGGCCTGCCGTTTTTTCCTGATTTTGCTTTTTAGCTGACAAGTGTGCCCTTTAGTGATAGAATCTAATCCAATAGCGATGGGGAGGATTGAATTAATGTTACGAATGAAGGCATTACTCCCGGCTATTTTGGCTACGGCGTTAATGGCATGTCCCGTTTATGCGCAAGAGCACGAGCACGAGGGGCTCATGCATGGAGAAGAGCAGTCGCCCGCTTCGGAGGGCGAGTATATCCGGGTG
>DAOUWH010000254.1 GCA_030667205.1 Nitrospirota bacterium | reverse complement strand
ATACTTCCGGGTTGTGGAAAAGACGGGAAAAGTCCGGATTAAGTACTGCAGTCAATCCGTTGTCTGAAGCCGCGGTCAAGTGACCGGGATGCTTCTGCAGATCTGCTCGAGATGGGGTATGAGCCCCCCCCTCGGGATATCGGTTTTCTCGCTTACCGTAGAGGCGACAAGCTTCATGAATCCAACGTTTACCTCATGCCAGCCGCGCCTGAAAGAGATAACAGTCTTGCGGTCGAGGTCGGTTCTCTGGTAGAAGGTCTGTACCTTTTTCTCAAAAAGCCGGTTGGATTCCTCAAGTAAGGCTTTCATATCGTTTTTCCTGCAAATGGCTACAAAGTCGTGGCTGCCCGTGACTCCGACAAAACCGTTAAGCTTGTCTGCGGTGGTCTTCAGGAGTGCCGCGGCCCACTGGATTATCTCGGCGTGCCTGTCGGTGCCGTACTTTATGAGATAACTGTTGATGTTGGCAATGCGGATGTAGGAGATGGCATAACTGCCGAGCTTTGAATATGCCTCTTTTGTCTTTATTATTATGGCGTGGCTGTCGGGCAGGCCGGTCAGGTAATCAGGCCAGAGGAAAGGGTCGTCCTGGCGCTTGTGTAATTCAATTATGTATTTCTTTGCTTCGTTCATGCCCATATATATGGTATAGAATGCAACACATAGGCGTTATTGTCAACATGAAGTTCCAGTTATAAGACCATCTTATAAGCTGGGTATCGGACTATAATTTAATTCTATTTCTCTAACAAAAAAGGGTGGGGTACAGCCCCCCTTTTGACATAATCCGTACGGGTTATACGGTGGACTTGCTGAGGTCCTTGCCGAGTTTTTTCTTGAGTGCGGCCTGTGCCCCGGCAAGCCTTGCTATCGGAACCCTGTAAGGCGAGCAGCTTACATAGTCCAGGCCGAGTTCGTTACAGAACTCCACCGAGGCCGGGTTGCCTCCGTGCTCGCCGCATATGCCCATCTTGAGGCCCTTCTTGACCTTCCTGCCCTTCTGCACGGCAATCTCCATAAGGATGCCGGTGCCTTCCTTGTCGATGGTGACGAAGGGGTCGTCCTCGAGGATGCCTTTTTCGATGTAGTAGGGGAGGAAACTTCCGGAGTCGTCCCTCGAGAGGCCGAACACGGTCTGGGTGAGGTCGTTTGTGCCGAAGGAGTAGAAGTCAGCCTGCGTGGCGATCTCATCCGCGGTGACCGCGGCGCGCGGAAGCTCGATCATCGTGCCCACGGTGTAGGGCACCTTGACCTTGTATTTCTTCTGGACCTCATTGGCGGCGCTCACCACAAGCTCGCGCATGTCCTTAAGCTCGTTTACGTGGGCCACAAGCGGGATCATTATCTCGGGGATTACCTTTACATTCTTTTTCTTGAGAGCGCATGCCGCCTCCATAATTGCGCGGGCCTGCATTTCGTAGACCTCGGGGTAGGTAATGCCGAGCCTGCAGCCCCTGTGCCCGAGCATCGGGTTGAACTCGTGGAGCATCTTGACCCTGTCCTTTAGCTTCTTCACGGACACCTTCATTTCCCTGGCAAGTGCATTTAGTTCCTTGTCTCCATGGGGCAGGAACTCATGCAGGGGCGGGTCCAGCAGCCTTATGGTGACGGGAAGCCCGTGCATTGCCTTGAATATGCCAACAAAATCCTTCCTCTGAATGGGAAGCAGCTTTTTGAGGGCCTTTTCCCTTCCCGCCAGGTTGTCGGCGAGGATCATCTCCCTGACCGCGCTTATCCTGTCGGGCTCGAAGAACATGTGCTCGGTCCTGCACAGGCCGATGCCCTGGGCGCCGAAGCCCCTTGCGACCTTGGCGTCGTGCGGGGTGTCGGCGTTGGCCCTGACGCCGATCTTGCGGAACTCGTCGGCCCACTTCATGAACGTGTCGAAATCTCCGGTGAGCTCCGGCGTAATGAGCGGGGCCTGCCCGATAATGACCTCTCCGGTCGTGCCGTTAAGGCTTATGTAATCGCCTTCCTTGACCGTCCGGCCGTTTACCGTGAAGTTTGTCCCTTTTTCGTTTATGTTGATTGCCCCGCAGCCTGCGACACAGCACTTGCCCATGCCCCTTGCCACGACCGCTGCGTGCGAGGTCATGCCGCCCCTTGCGGTGAGGATGCCCTGCGCGGCGTGCATGCCGCCGATGTCCTCGGGCGAGGTCTCAAGCCTTACGAGTATTACCCTTCTGTCCGCAGCGGCTTCTTTTTCAGCGTGGTCGGCCGTAAAGACCACCTTGCCCACCGCGGCGCCCGGCGAGGCCGGAAGCCCCTTGGCCAAGATATCGACCTTGGCCTTGGGGTCTATCATCGGGTGCAAGAGCTGGTCGAGCTGTGCGGGGTCGATTCTCATCACTGCGGTTTTCTTGTCTATGAGCTTTTCCTTGACCAGGTCTATGGCGATCCTGAGGGCCGAGGCCGCGGT
>DAOUWH010000103.1 GCA_030667205.1 Nitrospirota bacterium | reverse complement strand
GAAGATGTAGGAGGACTCGGTCTTTTTCTCTGTGGTTATAATCAGGTACATAAGCGCGGTGCTGAAGGAAATCGCAAAGCAGGCATAGGCTATGAAGCTCATGAAAACGTGTATCAGGAGCCAGTTGCTCTGGAGCGCAGGCACGAGGGGCTGTATATCGGTCGACATCCCCGTAAGGTCTATGAAGGCCAGCGCCAGCCCCGCCACGGGCGTTACGAACGCCCCGAAGGAGCGGTTCTTGTATTTGAACTCCACCACCAGGTATCCCCCTATCAAGCACCAGACGAAGAAGATGAGGGACTCGTAGAGGTTCGTAAGCGGCACCGACCTGATAACCCCCATGCCGCTCATCACGTAAAACTCTTTCCACCTCAGGATGAAGGCGAGCGTATGGCACACGAAGCCGATTACCGTTATGGTGGTTGCGGCCTGTCCGACGACCTGTTTTCTTGTCGCCAGGTAAGTGATATAGGCCATCATTGCGAGGATATAGGCGACATTAGCTATTCCGTATAAAAAAGAGCTTTCCATTATTTTTCTCCTTCCCTGAGAAGGGATACCATCCTGTCGATTTTCCTCTCAAGCGCCTCCCTGTTCTTGTTGGCGGAGGCGGCCACGGTTATATCTGTGCCGCCTTTTGCCGGGGAGAGCATTACCCAGACCTTGCGGTGGTTCATGAAGAAAGCGATATAAAGCCCCAGGGACATAAGCGCGCAGCCGAGGTAGACCATCCAGACGCCGGGGTCCCTCCTGACCTGCAGCCCGGTGTACTGCGCGCCGATGACGTCCCGTAACTCGATAACGTCACCGCTTGTAAGCCGCCAGGTGTTGGAGTTGCGCTTCATTATCCACTTCAAGTAGCTTTCCTGGCCCGTCTTTATCTCGAGCCTGACGGCGGGGTTGTTCATAAACTGCGCGTATGTGAAGGGCCTCCCGGAGGGGTCGAAGGCAAGCGAGGCGTTGAACTCAGCTACCGAGGCCTCGACCGAGGTGCCCGGGATGGTGAACGTCTCGCCCTTTCTGACGGTCATCGTCTCTGTAGCCCCGTTTCGTGAGGTCGCCCTGAGAATGTAACGGTAATCTCCGGGCGGCATAAGGCCGTAGCTCGACTGGTAGAATGTTATGCCCTTGTACTTGAGGGGGTCGTTGACCTCAATCCTTTTCTTGATGATTTCCCTTCCGCCGTCAACGACTGTAAGGACGCTTGAGTACTCCTTGGCCATGTCGGACATCCCGTAGAAGTCCACGTCGAAGTTGTCGAGCCTCAAGCCGAATTCCAGCGGGATAACTCCCAGCCTCCGCATCCTTGCCCTCAGGTGGTCCTCTTCGACGCCGAGGCTGTTTGCGGCAACAGCCACGTCTCCGCGCGCGTTCTCGACCGCCCTGATGATCATATTCTGCTCATTGTCCTGGGCCGGCGTGAGCATCCCTGTCCTTGCGAAGGCCACAGTGTATGTAGCGCCTTCGGGGATGTTCACGTTCCCTTTGAACCCGAAGAATATTCCGATGACCGAACCGACAAGCATGACGATTACGCTGAGGTGGGTCACATAGACGCCGAGCCTGCTGAGGCGTCTACGCTCTCCATATAACTGGATGTCCCCGCCCTCGCTGGATTCCATGACCTTGACGCCGGTCTTTTTCACGGCCTTCATGACGGCGTCTTTTGCCGCGCCGGGCTTGCCCTTGATGGTAAATTCCCTTTTCAGCGGGATTGCCGCCATGTGCTCCTTGCTGAGGGGCTTCATGGGGTCTTTAACGAGCCTCCATGTTCTGGGGAGCCTGTCGAGCGAGCATATGAGCAGGTTTGCGGCAATGAGCATAAGCAGCATCAGGAACCACCACGAGCGGTACATGTCCATAAAGCCCAGCTTCTCGAACGCGACATAAAGTGTCGGGGCGAGGCTCTCGCCAAAGAGCGAGCCCAGCACCTGGATGTTCTTCGATGGAGCGGCGTTCTGCTCAAGTATGGTGCCGACTATGGATGTGAGGGAAATAAGGGCAAACAGGATGATGGCCAGCTTTATTGAGGCCATGAAGTCCCACGCCCTGTCTACTATGGTATTGTTTTTATCTTTAGCCATATAAAACTCCTGATATTATAATATTTTTAATAGCCAACCAACAAGCGGCATGCCGCAATCTTTAAATATAGCATATAAATTTTGAAGAAATGGTGAAGCCCCTGTTAAACAGGCCTTGGCCGGTCCCTTTTTGCGTCCACGACACAGAAAAAGCCAAAGGGCTCCTGATAGGGGTTTTTCAATTGGTGGGGCGCGTCGGGGGGGATGTAGAGGGTGTCCATGACCTCTATCTCATAGGAGTTCCTCCTTACCTTGCACTTTCCCCTTCCCCTTACTCCCACCACCACGTGTTCGTGGCGGTGGCGCTCAAGCGTGGTGTGGCCGCCGGGGGCTATCTCGAAGTACCTCAAGTGAAATTTTACCCCTTCGCCCCTGTCTCCAACAAGCGTTCTTCTGATTACGTCGGCCCACGTGCCGTCGTCGAGCTTGTATCGTTCGGTCTTGACCCCTGTCCACGAGTGGTCAGCACTGTGACGCATCAGCCGTGTGCGCGGGGGGGCTGCCGGCCCCTTTCTCTGGGTCGGCTTCCCTTTCTTCCGGGCGGGCGCCCAGTCGCATGAAGCAGCCTTCTTCCTGGCCATGGGGTAGTTTACATTAAAAGGAATCCGATTTTAAATTCGGCTCAGAAGACAACAACGCACTTAAGCGAGTCGCGGGCCTCGGCGGTGAGCCTGTAGGCCTCCGCGGCCTGCTCTATCGGAAAGCGGTGCGTGATAAGCTCCGAGACCTTTACTTCGCCGGCCTCTATGAGGGCGAGGGCCTCGCTCGTGTCGGGCGGGCCGCAGGAGTAGCTTGTTATGAGATTGATGTCCGTAAAATACATTTTGTTGGGCTCGATTGAAAAAGTCTCTCCCGGCCTGAGCGGGGTGAACATAAGGACCGTGCCCCCCGGGGCGGCGCACGATATGCCTGTGCTCATGGCCTCCACGCTCCCCGGGCCAACCACCACCAGGTCGGCCATCCTGCCCGAGGTCAGCCCTGAAAGGGCATCCGCGCTGTCTGTTGTTGAGGCATCTATGGTGCCGTCAACGCCGAAGGCCTTTGCCATATCAAGCCTGTACGGGACGACGTCGGAGCCTATGACCATCTCGGCCCCGAGGTGTTTTAAGGCCAGCACATGGAGCATGCCCATCGTGCCGAGGCCGATTACAAGGGCGGTGGAGCCCTTCTTGAACGCGGCCCTCTTAAGCCCCTTCAGCACGCAGGCCAGGGGCTCGATCAGCGTGCCTTCCTCGCAGGTTATGTCGTCAGACAGGAAAAGGGTGTCGTTTTCGAGGTTGACCCTGGGCACGAGGATATATTCGGATATCCCGCCGGGAATAATCTTGCTCTGCTTCCAGGTCTGGCACTGGACGAAATTGCCCCTGTCGCAGTGCCTGCAGCGCATGCACGGGGCATGGTGGTGGACGAAGACCTTATCGCCTTCTTTAAATCTTTTTACGTTCGCTCCGGCCTTAAAAATCTCGCCGGCGGGCTCGTGGCCGAGCACAAGTGGGGCCTTCTTCTCTATGTACCAGGGCATTACGTCCCCGGAGCAGATTCCCGAGGCCCTTGTCTTAATGAGCGCTTCGTCAGGGCCCACATCGGGCTCGGACATCTCCTCGATGCGGATATCGTTGAAACCGTATAGCCTGGCGACTTTCACGTGGTTATATTGCCACCTCAGGGTATGATCGCATACTTGATGCCCCTGCCTTTTTCGAGGCGCTTGAATGCAGTCCTTATCTTGCCAAGCGGATAAGAGCCAGAGATGAGTTTCCCCGTGGGCAATCTCCGGCGCTTTAATATTTCATAAGCGGTCTTCACATCAGAGGGCGTAAAGTGGAAGACTCCCTTCAAAGTAAGCTCGTCGTAGTGGAGGCGGTAGGTGTCGTACGTCACGGTGGTGCCCCAGGGGCAGCCTCCGAACAGCACAAGCGTGCCGCCGCGCCTTAAGTAGCTTGCCCCCTGCTCCCAGACCTCGGGCCTTCCGGTGCATTCGAATACGTAGTAAAAGCCCGCCCCGCCGGTAAGTTTTTTAACAGCCCTCAGGATGCTATCCGGCCCTGCGGTGATATCGGCGCCCACGTCACGGGCAACCCTGAGCCTGCCCCGGTGCGGGTCGGAGACCGCGACCATGGCCCCTTTGTCCTTAAGGAGCATCGTATGCAAAAGTCCGATGGGGCCGGAGCCGATTACGAGTGCGCTATCGCCTTTCCTGATGTCCAGGGGCTTCATGCCGTGCACCACGCAGGACAGGGGCTCAAGCAGGGCGGCCTCCTCGAACCCCAGGCTCGGAGGTTTATGATAGACGTTCTGCTTTACGACGTGCGGTGGGAGCACGATATATTCGGCGAACGCGCCAAGCACCTTGCTCTCCATGATGTTTTCGCAGAGGTTATGGAGGCCCCTTTTGCAATAGCCGCAGCGCAGGCACGGGGCGCTGTGCACGGCCATGATGTCGTCGCCCTCGGCAAAGCCCTTTACGCCGGCGCCCCTGGCGGCCACGGTGCCCGAGAACTCGTGCCCGAAGGGTCCCGGCACGGGTATGGCGGGGTGGCCCCTGAGATATGCCTTGAGGTCGGTTCCGCAGGTGAGCGCCGCGCGGACCTTTACCAGCAGTTCCCCCTTACGGGGTTCCGGGGTATCTGTCCTGGCAATGGCGATTTTACCCGGCGCGGCCAGCAGGCTCTGGAGCAATGCGTTTAAAACTCCAGCTTGCCGCCCCAGACCTGGCCCAGCAGGGCGGCTGCGATGAATACCGGGATATACCTGTAATCCAGACCCAGGTCTGTCAGAAAATATCTCCCCAGAGCGATTACTGGTATGGCGGCGTGTATGCAGACGAACCACATAAAGGTGAGCTTCCGGAATTTCGACCTCAGAAAACCAAAGGGCACGTTGAGCATGAATGACAGGGCAAACAATCCCGTAACGAGTGCCAGTTTCGCGTCGGGGGCTAAAGGTTCCATGGGGAAAAATAACCCACGCACAATATCAAAGTCAAATAAAATCCGTGAAAAGGGCCATGGCCCCCTCCGGCAGGCACCTCCATGCGGGTCTCCGCATCGGCTGCCTTTAATGTTAAGATATGTGCATGAAAACGGCGTATTTCGATTGTTTCTCGGGCATAAGCGGCGATATGTGCCTCGGCGCGCTCGTGGATGCCGGTGTGACACTTGATGATTTAAGAAGGGAGCTAAGGAAGGTGCCTGTCGAGGGCTACAGTCTGGCCTCAAAAGAGGTCAGGCGCGCCGGGCTTAAGGCGCTTAAGGTGGACGTTAAGGTCGCGTCTTCACAAAAACGCGCCACGGCGGGAAGAAAATATAAGGATATAAGCGGTATCATCCGCAGATCCTCGCTGTCTGCTTATGTAAAGGAAAAGGGCCTTGAGGCCTTTGAAAATCTTTTCAGGGCCGAGGGCAGGGTGCACGGGAAACCGTATACAGGCATCCACCTGCATGAGCTTGGCGCCGTGGACGCCGTCGTGGACATACTCGGCACGCTTATATGCCTCGAGAAGCTTGGCATAAAAAAAGTAGTGGCATCGCCCGTTAATCTGGGCTGGGGCACGGTAAGCACCGAGCACGGCGAGCTTCCGGTGCCTGCGCCGGCAACGGTCGAACTCATAAAAGGAATGCCGGTTTACTCGTCGGGCCATCCCTACGAGCTTACGACACCCACCGGGGCGGTCATCATTAAAAATATTGCTTCCGGCTTCGGGAGCATGCCGTTTATGAAGCTCTCCGGCATCGGCACGGGCGCCGGAGGCCGGGACATAAAGGGCCGTCCCAACGTCCTGAGAGTCTTCATAGGCGAGCAGGTCTCGCCTGAAGAGGAAGTGGCAGTGATCGAGACCAACATGGACGACATGGACCCCCGGCTCTACGAGCCTGTAATGGAGAGGCTTTTAAAAGAGGGTGCGCTGGACGTCTTTATCACCAACATAATGATGAAAAAGGGCAGGCCTGCGGTCAAGCTAAGCGTTATATGTGCTGAGGACAAAAGGCAGTTGCTCTCGGAAATCATCCTCCGGGAGACCACTACCCTTGGGGTGAGGTACTACAGGGCGGGCAGGACCGTGCTTGAGCGGACCACAAGGAAGCTCGATACCAAATTCGGCCCCGTCAGGGTTAAGGAGGCGGACATCGGGGGCGCCGTCAAATCGAACCCCGAGTACGAAGACCTCAAGAGGGCCGCGAAGAAGCACGGGGTGCCCGTCTCCCAGGTCCTCAGGGAAGTAATGAAAAGGATTTAGAACAAATTTAAGGAACTCCTCTCAG
>DAOUWH010000009.1 GCA_030667205.1 Nitrospirota bacterium | reverse complement strand
GAAGGCGGGAATAACACAGAGACCCTGTTGAAGCTAAAAGGATATCCTCCTTATTTTTCCTTTAAATAGCTTGTATTTATTGGGAATTTCTAATATACTGGTTTAATGGTTGGGGCAGTACTCTCCGGAGGCCGGAATACCCGGTTTCCGTATGAGAAGGGTTTTGTCAAAATTGAGGGCACAACGATTATCGAGCGCAACCTCGAACTTCTGAGGTCTGTGACCGAAGAAGTTGTGATAAGCGCGAACGAGCCCGAGCGTTATTTTCGCTTGGGCGTGCCGATAATAGGCGACGTGGTGGAGCCCGGCGGGCCGATGGCGGGCATATACTCGGTCCTGAAGTGCACGGGCGCCGGGGCGGCAATGTTTGTCGCCTGCGATATGCCGTTTATTAACAGGGAGCTTGTAATGTATATTGCGGAGAAGACGGCAGGAGACGCTACGGTCCCCGTATACGGGGGAAGGCCCGAGCCGCTCCTGGCGGTCTACTCAAGAGGGGCCCTCGGGGCCATGGAAGAGATGCTCTCCGGCGGCGAAAGAGCGATGACCGGACTACTTGAGAGAATTGACGTCAGGTACATAGATGAGGACGCGGTAAGAAAAATAGACCCCGAAGGGAAGTCTTTTATAAACATCAACACGGTCGAAGACCTTAAAAAGGTTTTAGAAGAAAACAAATAAGGAGGAGAGTATGTTTGGGTTTGGCACACAGGAACTGGTTATCATATTCCTGATAGTTCTGGTACTTTTCGGCGCATCGAGGCTCCCGGAAATCGGAAGCGGCGTCGGAAAGGCCATCAAGAATTTCAAGAAATCCGTCTCCGAGCCCGACGAGATCGACGTCACGCCGAAAAAACCCGTAGAGGGCGAAGAGAAAAAGAAGGAAGAAGATAAGGGCTAAGGTGCGCAGAGGAATCACGGCGGAAATAGACCTCGACGCCGCCCTTAAAAACCTTGAACTGCTCAGAGAGGCAGTGAAAGGGCTTCCGGTAATCGCGGTGGTCAAGGCGGACGCTTACGGACACGGCGCGGCCGAACTGGCGCGCCTGTATGAGGACGCCGAGGTCCATGCCCTTGCCGTGGCATTCGTCCCGGAGGCCGAAGAGCTCAGGGAGGCAGGGATAAAGGCCCCGATACTGGTGCTCTTCGACAACACCGAGCACGAAAAATACCTCAAACTCAACCTCACACCCGTGATACACGACATGAAGGCCGCGGAGGCGTTCTCCCTCGAGGCGGAAAAAAAAGGCGTTGTCCTTGACGTCCACATCAAGGTGGACACCGGGATGGGACGCGTGGGCTTCAATGACGAAAAAGAAATCCTTCAAGTGCTCGACCTTAAAAACCTTAACGTAGTGGGCCTCATGAGCCACCTTTCGGAGGCCGACCTTGCGGACATGGAATTTGTCGACCTCCAGCTAAAACGTTTCAACGGGATAAAGCAATCGTTACATAAAAAGGGCCTTAAGCCAATGTGCCATATCGCAAACAGCGCGGCGGTCCTTGCCTGCCCCGACGCGCACCTCGACGCCGTAAGGCCGGGGCTTGCCCTCTACGGCATTAGCCCCTTTGCCGGGGAAGACCGCCGGATACCGGCCCTGAGGCCCATGATGCGGGCCAAGGCCCGGATACTCACCGTGAGAAGGCTTAAGGCAGACACGCCCGTCAGCTACTCACGGACCTTCATCACAAAGCGCCCTACCCTGGCCGCCGCCCTGGCCGTGGGCTATGCCGACGGCTACAACAGACTTTTTTCGAACAGCGCCAGCGTCCTCATCAAGGGCAAACGCGCACCGGTCATTGGAAGGGTCTGCATGGACCTCACCATGGCCGATGTCACCGACATAGGGGAAGTCTCCGAGCGCGACGAGGCGGTGCTCCTCGGACGGGACGGGGACGAAAGCATTACTGCCCTGGAACTGGCCGAGAAGGCCTCGACCATCCCCTACGAGATACTTTTAAGCTTCGGCAAAAACGCCCGCAGGCTTTACAGCCGCATACCCCTCACAGGAGAACATCCGGTATAAGCCCATGTTTTACGGTTTTGTCGAGACCATAGGGAAAACTCTTATTCAGTTCACCAGGGAAGTGGGCCGTGTCCTGTCACTCCTTTACAACACCCTCCGGCATGCCCTCCAGCCGCCTTACGATATAAGGAACATCTTTAAACAGATGGTCGAGGTGGGCGTGATGTCGGTGCCCGTGGTGCTTATCACCGCGATATTCACCGGCATGGTGCTTGCGCTTCAGACATACACCGGCTTCAAGAGGTTCGGGGCCGAGAGCCTCGTGGGCTCCGTGGTCGCCCTGTCGCTGACAAGGGAGATGGGCCCCGTGCTTACGGGCCTGATAGTGGCCGGAAGGGCCGGCGCCGCGATGGCCGCCGAGCTGGGCACGATGAGGGTCACCTAGCAGATAGACGCCCTCGAGACCCTGGCCACAAACCCCATCAAATACCTCGTGGTGCCGAGGTTCATCGCCGGCCTCGTGATGCTGCCGGCCCTTACCGTCATAGCCGACATCGTCGGCATACTCGGGGGCTACCTGATAACGGTCGGGCACTTCGGGGCAAGCTCCACGGAGTACTGGCGCAGGACATGGGACTTCCTAAAGACCGACGACATTTACAACGGCCTTATAAAGGCGTGTTTCTTCGGCGCCGCGATTGCGCTGATATGCTGCTACAAGGGGTTTTATACGAAGGGCGGCGCGGAGGGCGTGGGTAAGGCGACGACCGGCGCGGTCGTCGCCTCGTTCATGACCATACTTATATCGGACTACTTTCTTTCGGCATGGTTGTTTGAATGATAAACATCGTCAACCTGCATAAGAGCTTCGGCACGAACTACGTCTTGAGGGGCGTCGACCTTGAGGTCAAAAAGGGCGAGAGCGTAACCGTCATAGGCGGAAGCGGCTCCGGCAAGAGCGTGCTCATGAAGCACATAATCGGCATCATCCAGCCCGACCGGGGAGAGGTCATCATAGATGGCGTCGACATAGCCGGGCTCGGCGAGAGCGAACTTTATATGGTGAGGAAAAAATTCGGCATGCTCTTTCAGGCCTCCGCCCTCTTCGACTCTCTGAGCGTATGGGAAAACGTGGGGTTCGCGCTCCTGAGGGCCAGGACATATACGGACAAGGAGGTCAGGGAAATTGTCACCGAAAAGCTGAACCTCGTCGGGCTCGCAGGCGTCGAGGGCCTCATGCCCTCGGAACTCTCCGGCGGAATGAAAAAAAGGGTCGGCCTCGCAAGGGCGATCGCCCACAGCCCCGAGATACTCCTTTACGACGAGCCCACAACCGGCCTCGACCCCATCATGGCCGATGCCATCAACGACCTGATAGTGCGCATGCGAGAGAAACTTAGCGTCACTTCTGTTACAATTACTCACGATATGCAAAGCGCATACAAGATATCCGACAGGATCGCAATGCTATACGAAGGCAAGATAATAGAGACCGGCACCCCTGAACAGATCAAGCGGAAAGAGAACCCTATAGTCATGCAGTTCATTACAGGGAGCGCCGCCGGACCGATAAAGCACACGGGGGTCACGGGATGACCGCGCCAAGGGCGGAACTCACGGTAGGCATCTTCGCGCTGGTTATTTTCGCGCTCCTTACCTTTATGACCTTCCGGGTCGGCGAGTTCACCATCGGGGAGAAGCAGGGCTACATAGTCTATGCGAACTTCAGCGACACCGCCGGGCTTTACGAACAGAGCAGGATAAAGGTCGCGGGCGTGGATGCGGGCACGCTGGAGAAGATAGGCCTTGTCAACGGCATCGCCCGGCTTACGCTGAGAGTAGACCCCGAAGTAATACTCTACTCCGATGCCTCCGCCGGCATAAGGGCTACCGGCCTTCTCGGGGACAAGTACCTTGACCTCCAGATAGGTTACACCGGCCCTCCCCTCAAGGATGGGGATACCATTAAATACATCGAAGAGTTCGTCGACATCGACGAGATGTTCCAGAACCTCGACGAACTCTCTCAGAGCATAACCCAGATAGTCGCCACCTTCAACCAGCCCGAGATGAAAGAAGCCCTGAGAGATACGCTGCTCAACCTGAAGGAGATAACCACGGTCCTCGATACCGTTGTTACCGAAAACCAGGACAGGATCAACCATATACTCGCAAGGGTAGATTCACTCACGACCTCTCTGGACGAGCTCGTAAGTAGAAACCAGGCGCCGCTCAGCAACACCATCGCGAACCTCGAGGAGTTCTCCACCCACCTCAAGACCGACGGTCCCGAACTCATGGCCGACCTCTCCAGCACCGTAGTGGAACTCAAGGAGGTAATACAGGAAAACAGGGGCGACCTGAAATCACTGGTTACAAAGACATCTTCGGCCATGGACTCGGTCAATGTGATAGCCAGGAAGGTCGAAAGAGGCGAAGGCACCATCGGCAAGCTCGTGCACGACGAATCCCTCTACACGTCCCTCACCAACGCTGTCAGCAGCGTAGGCAAAACCCTATCAGCGATAGAGAGGTTCAAGACCTTCATAACATTCAGGGGTGAATACCTCGAACGGCTCGGCGAAGCCAGAGGAGGCGTTTACCTTACCCTGCAGCCCAAGAAGGACAAGTACTACATACTCGGCGTCGTGGGAGACCCCGTGGGCCGGGTCGAGACCATCGAGACCTTCACCAACGGCACCTTCACCAGGGAAGATAGGGTCATTACCGACCTCGAGTTCACCGCCCATTTCGCCAGGAGGTTTAAAGATACCGCGCTCAGGATCGGCCTTACCGAGACCACCTTCGGCCTGGGCGCCGACCAGTTCCTTCTGGACGACAAGCTGAGGCTCTACGTCGACGCATGGGACTTCGGAAAAGACGAGCACCTTGCGAAAAATCCCCATGTGAGTATCGGCGCGGACTATTTCCTCTTTAAAAACTTCTTCGTCACCGGCGGCCTGGACAACGTCTTCAACTCGAACAGGTTCGGGGCCTATGTCGGCGGAGGCGTAAGGTTCGAGGACGAGGATTTCAAATACATCTTCGGCTCCGTCCCAAGCATCTCCAGGTAGCCGCGCTTAAAACGCCTCTCTGGAAATATTTCGCTCGCCGGGATAATCTGCCCATCAAGGGGTTTCAAAAAAACTGATTTTCGCTTATAATACAGTGATTAACAGTTTTAAGACTAAAGTTATGTGTAAAGTTCCGTTAAGGTATTAAGGCTCAATAGGGATAAAGCTATGGCGTTAAAGATAGGGCAGATACTTCAGGGCCTTGGATACGTAACCGAGGAAGACATTGAAAAGGCCCTCGAAATCCAGCACGCCTCGGGCGGGAAAAGAAGGATCGGCGAGATACTGGTGGAGATGTTCGTCAAGGAGGAAGAATTCCTCGAGGGCCTCTCCCAGCAGCTTAAGATACCCCTGGCCTCCGAGGAGCAGTTCCCCGATGTGCTTCCGGTAGAGAAGGTCTCCTTCGATTTCCTCAGGGAAAACCTTATCCTGCCGCTGAGCCTGGAAGACGGCAGCCTGGACATAGCCATAGCCTTCCCCACCGGCGCCGACGCCATTGACAGCCTGCGTTCAACGTTCGACTACGAGATACGTCCTCACCTCGCAAGCGCTTACCTGATACGTTCCCATATAGAAAGGCTCCAGGAATCCAAGGACGCCGTAATGCAGAGGCTCCTGGCCGACGTGACCGAGGAAGAAGCCCCGCAGGAACTGGGGGATTTAAGCCACCTGAAGGACCTGGCGCAGGACCAGGGCATAATCAGCCTCGTCAACCTGATAATTGACAACGCCGCAAAGGAAAGCGCAAGCGACATCCATGTGGAGCCCGAAGAGACAAACGTAAGGGTCCGCTACAGGATAGACGGCATACTCTACAACAAGGAAATACTTCCGCTGAAGACACAGGCCGCCCTTTTCTCGAGGATAAAGCTTCTGTCGCAGATGAATATCGCCGAGAGGAGGCTTCCCCAGGACGGCAGGATCAGGGGCCGCTACTCCGGCAAAGATATAGACATCAGGGTCTCTACCATCCCTACCATCTACGGCGAGAGCATCGTGATGAGGCTGCTGGACAGGGAGACTTCGTTTATCGGCCTCGAAGAGCTCGGGTTTAATAAAGAGCTCCTGAAAAAATACGAAGGCCTGATCAAAAAGCCCTACGGGATGCTCCTTATAACAGGGCCCACGGGAAGCGGGAAGACCACCACTCTTTATGCCGCGCTCGACAAGATAAACTCACCGGACAAAAAGATAATAACCATCGAAGAGCCTGTGGAGTACCTTCTGAAGGGCATCACGCAGATACAGGTGAGGCCGAAGATAGGGCTCACCTTCGCCACGGGCCTCAGGCACATCGTCAGGCAGGACCCGGACATCATCATGGTCGGTGAGATAAGGGACATCGAGACCGCAAGCATCGGGATACACGCCTCGCTCACCGGCCACCTGCTCTTCAGCACCCTGCATACCAACGACGCCCCAAGCGCGGTCACGAGGCTCATAGACATGGGTGTTGAACACTACCTCGTCTCCTCCACCCTCATGGGCGTAATAGCCCAGAGGCTCGTAAGGAAGATATGCACGGAGTGCAAGGAGTCATATCCCGTGTCCGACGACATTCGCGCAGAATTAGGCCCCGGGGTCGAAACGCTCTCAAAGGGCCGTGGATGCCCCGCCTGCATGGACACGGGCTACAGGGGAAGGATCGCGATATTCGAACTGCTCATCATAGACGACGACATCAGGGACCTCGTCCTGGCGAAGGCCAGCGCCCGCGAGATAAAAGAAAGGGCCATCTCGCTCGGCATGCGCACCCTTTATGAGGACGGCATCGACAAGGTCAAAAAAGGCATAACCACTGTCGAAGAGGTTTTAAGGGTCACGCAGGTGGAATCATGAGGGAAACAGAGAGAGGCATAGCGCTTATCATGACCCTGTGGGTACTGGTGCTCCTTACGGCCGTGGCCATGAGCTTCTCGTTCTCCTCAAGGCGCGGAAGCGCAAGCACCAGGAACCTCAAGGAGGATACCCAGGCCTACTACCTTGCGCTCTCGGCCTACGAAGACGTCATCTCCTATCTGCTCACCGACCCCGACACCACTGTGGACTTCATTGACGAGAAGGGCAACTTTCGCACTGACGCGGAGCGCCCTCCGATTACCGGCTTAAAAACCGTCGACGGGGCAGAGGTGGAGATTCGCATCAGCGACGAAGAGAGCAGAATCAATATTAATACACTGCTTAATCCACAGTTCATGGGGCTGCTGCCCAACCTCTTCGACCACATCGGCGTGCCTCCCGAGGACCAGCAGGCACTCATAGACTCACTCCTTGACTGGAAAGACCCTGACGACGAGCACCATCTCTCAGGCGCCGAAGACGAATACTACGAACCCCTGGGATACAGCACGAAGAACGGGCCCCTGGACGTGCCCGAGGAGCTGCTCCTTGTAAAAGGGTTCACGAAAGAGCACATCTACGGCGGCGAGGACTTGAAACCTCTCCACTCGCTCATTACAACCTACGGGATGGGCATAAACTTAAACACCGTATCCTCGGAGGTCCTCTCGATCCTCGGGGCAGACGAGGACGCCATCGGCAGCCTGATGGCGCTGCGTGCTGTTCCTGGGGGGGCAAAAACCATTCCGCCTAAACTCGCGACTTTCGGAAGGACAATCTCTTCAAACTTCAGGGTCCAGGTGGTCGCCAGGATGAAGGACAATCCCATCGCAGTAAGGATAACTTCGGTGGTTCGGAGGGATTCCACTGCAAAGGGAGCAGCGTTAAAAACACTTTACTGGAAAGAGGACATTGAAAGTAGCAGGACTTAGCATAGAGGGCCAGAGGATAAGGGCCTCAATCGTAAACAAACGGCTCAGCACGACCCGCGTGCTCGGTACTGACGATATAACCCTGTCTGCCGAGCCCGTAGAAAGAGACACGACCTTCAAGGAGGCCCTCGCAAAGTGGAAGAACACTTACGGTATCGAAGGCATAGTGGTCGGCCTGGGGCTCAGGCATTTCTCTCACCAGGTAGTCGAGCTCCCGGTGCGCAAGAGGGAGGACATCATGCGGGCCCTTGGGTTCGAGATGGAAAAATACCTCCCCCTCGAGCCCGACCAGTACAGTTTCGACTTCCACTCCATTGAGACTTCACAGGAAGGGACGAAGAACCTCGTATTTGCCGTAAGGAAAGAAAAACTGCGGTGGATAGCGGATTGCCTCAAGGAGGCGGGCCTTAAGATGCTCGGCGTAAGATGCACGGCCATTGAGGCCGTAAACGAGCTGCTCTCTACGGTGAACGTCTCCGATGCGGTACTGCTGTACCCTTACGAGGACGATTACCACATAGTAGGGATTAAAAACTCCGTGCCCGAATTCATCAAAGTCGTAGAGAGCAAGGAAGAGGCGGCCGGTCAAATAGAGAAGCTTCTGGAGTCCTTCGGCAAGACCGCCTACGTGGCTAGCGATAAAGGCACTGCGGAATTCGAGCGCTTCAACCCCAGAAACCTCCCGGTTAACATGGCAAACATCGTTGTCTCCCCTGCGGCCAGGAAAAGGCGTATCGCGATGGATTTCGTCCCAGAGGACTTTGCGACGCCGAAGAAGGACTACTACCCTTATGCCATTGGCCTCCTGTGCGCGGCGTGCGTAACCATATTCTTCTGTACAGCCGTACTGTCCTATATCAAGGACTACAGGGCAGTGAAGCTCATCAACAGGCAGGTTGCGGATATCAAGGCATCTACCAAACAAATTATTGAGATGGAAAAACAGATTGCCGACGCTCATGAGAAGTTACGTTTTCTGCGTAAATCCCAGAACGACAAGAACCTGAAAATCAGAATTCTCACCGAGTTTAGCGTTCTCCTCCCAAAAGACGCCTGGCTTACTACACTGTCCGCGGACGAAAAAGGCAAGGTCGATATCGAAGGGTTTGCCAAAAGAACGGCAGATATTATTGGGCCCCTTGAGGGCTCGCCGCTTGTTAAAGACGTGGAATTCTCCTCGCCCGTCACCGTGAGGGAAGGCGTCGAGAGGTTCTCCCTGAGCATGCAGGTCGAACAATGAACAGGAAAATTGTCGCAATAGGCGTAATCGGACTTCTGGCAGCCGTATATGTGTTCTTTATTGCGCCGCTCGCCGACAAACGGGTCGGGCTGCAGGAAAGGCTTGCGATAGATTATGTCACCCTGACCAAATATCAGAAGTTCTACAGACAGAAAGAATCGACCGGCCCAAGACTCAAAATAGCAACCGAGCAGCTTGAAAAACTCGAGGGGCAAATATTTCCGGCCTCGGACACGTCAGTTGCGTTTGCAAAACTTCAGGCTGATATCCAAGAGTTCGCCAGGGAATCCGGACTCACGGTAACATCGATCAAGCCCCTCCCGACCGTAAGCCACAAGCACTATACGGGGCTCCCCCTCTTTATGGACTGCACCGGCAGCATCAAACAGCTCGGCAGTTTCCTCAAGCTCCTTGACGCGCACAATGTATTCTACAGCATCGAAAGGCTTAACATCGCTGCTTTGCAGGATGAAACGCTACGGATAAAAATGCAGCTGTCGGGGTTAATGTCGTCGCCATGATTAGACGCTGGTTCATATTGGGAATTTTGGCTGTCGTTATGGTAAGCTTACTCTGGAATTTCTACAGGGAGGCAGTGGTCTATCACGCAATGGATGCAGTGGAAAAGACCGAGAAGATCTCTAAGGTGTCCCCGGAGGGCATCCCCAGCTATAAACCCTCATGGAATAAGGGAATCGTAAACAAAAACCTTTTCAGCAAACTCAGGGGATACACTCATCCCCCTTCTGCGAAGCCTACTGAGTCCGAACTGCCTCCGGTCGTGCTTGTGCCCCCCGAGCTGAATCTCAATGGTATAATACTTGATCAGTATGGAGAATACATCGCCTTCATTCAGAAGGACGGCGGGTCGCCTAAGCGCGTGAGGAAGGGCGACACCTTCGACGGCATCCTCGTCGTTGACATAAGCGTAAGGGAAGTAAAGCTCCTGTGGAACGATGAAGAGTTGAACCTGAGCATGAAAAAAATTAAGACCATACCTAATAAGACCGCACCTAAGACGAGGCCGAGGAGATAATGCGATTAAGGTTTTTTTCATTTATTGCCGCGCTTTTGCTCTTAGCCTCATGCGCTCCGAAAAAGGAGGCCGTTAAAACTATGGCGCTCATACCTCCTCCTTCGGAAGAAGCGCTCGTACTGCCCGAGCTGCCTCCCGAACCCGAAGCGGCGGAAGAAGTAGCATTGACGCCGCGGGCTACCGGGTCGGTACTGTTTGAGGAGACCGAGGATGAAAAATACATAATACTTAACTTCGAAAACACCAACATCAGGACCATCATAGACACCTTTAGCGAAATCCTCGATATAAACTACATCCTCACGCCCGGCATCTCGGGCACTATCACTATACAGTCCTATCACAAGTTCCCGGTCAGCGACCTTTACCAGATATTTCAAAGCGTGCTGGAAATAAACGGCCTTACGGCCATAAAGGAGAATTCATTCTACAGGATAATGCCTCTGGACACCGCAAGGCAGCAGCCCCTTGACATTAAAAGCGGCACGGAAGTGGAGGTCAGGCTCGACGGGTCCTTTGTCACGCAACTCGTACCGCTTCAGTACGTGAAGGCTTCCGAGCTTGCCAACATCTTCAGAAACCTCATGCCCCGGGGCACGGACCTCATCATATACGAGCCCGCGAATATGCTGATCGTCACCGCGTTGCCGCCCACGCTCGTGAAATTCATGAAGCTCATTGCCGCCCTCGACGTCCCCGAGGCCGAAGCCATCAGGGCCTTTGTATATCATGTCGAAAACGGAGAGGCAAAGAAGCTTGCGGACATGCTGAAGACCCTGTATCCCCCCGAGAAGAAAGGCGCAACACCCGCTCCTGCGCGCGCCCTGCCGGTGGCCAGGAGGCCTGCGACAGCGCCCAAGGTCATCGCGACCGCAGAGGCCCTGCCGGGAGTTATCGGGGATCTCACCGTAACCGCGTATGAAGATATTAATGCCCTCATAATAAAATGTACGCCCAAGACATACATTGCTCTCCTTGAGGTGCTGAAAAAGATAGACATCCCCGTAAAGCAGGTCGTAATCGAGGTCCTTATCGCCGAGATTACGCTTACGGACTCCACCGATTTCGGCGTGCAGTGGCTAATGCGCTCCGGTGCGACCACGACGGGGTTTACCACATCGTCAGAGCCGGCTACAGGTTTTGGGACACCAACACCATTCGCAGCCCCTCTTTTTGCGACATTGATAACAGGCACCATAGACAAGACATTTTTACAATCCTTCATCACCGCGCTTGCCAGTGAGTCGAGGGTCAACGTGCTGGCAAACCCGCAGATACTGGCGCTGGACAACAAAGAGGCCGAGATAAAGATTGGCGACGAGGTCCCCACCGCAACCGGCCTCACCCAGCAACCGTCAACGGGCGGAGGCACTACCCTTGTTAGCTCCGGGCAGATACAGTACAAGACCGTCGGCACCATCCTCAAGGTCACACCGCACATTACCGAGACCGGCAACGTATCGATGAAGCTCGTGGTCGAGCAAAGCGGCATAGGCAGTGCTGTCACTCTGGGTTCGGGCACCTTCCCGTCGTTCTCCACACGCAAGGCCACGACCTCGGCGGTCGTAAGCACCGGCCGTACCCTCTTCCTCGGAGGCCTCATCTCCGAGGACACGAGCACCACAAAGACAGGCATCCCGGGCCTGCGCAAGATACCCATTCTGGGCCACCTCTTCGGCACCACGTCCGACTCTATTACAAAAAGAGAGCTCGTGGTCATGGTTACCCCTCATGTCATCGGCAACCAGAAAGAGGCCGAAGAAGTAACCAGGGATTTCCAGAACAGGGTGCGAACAATAAAGAAGAAACTGGAAAAGCTCGACGCCAAAAGCAAAAACATATTCATGCCCGAGAAAAAAGAAGTTGAAGAGGTCACTGAGGAAGAGACTGAAATAGTCACCGAGGAAGCCATCGAAAAAGCCGCCGAAGAGGCGCCCATGGAACTCCCCGAATTGCCGGAATAAAGTACGGCTGCCCCTTTTTTAAAGCCTCAGGAACAGCCGCACCGCATCCCCTACATGTGCCTTTCTATCTTGCCCTCCCAAGCCTTTAGCTCGGGCTTGTACTCCTCGGGCTTTCTCCCAAAACAGATGCCCAACCGCTCGAACAGGGCGACCTCCGAAAGGTCGACATGCCTTTGCTTAATCACCTCGGCGGTGGCCTGATAGAATATCTCGCTGCCTGCGGCCCGGACGACCGTGACCCCGGTTAGGCCTTCTTTAAGGAGCGCCACTCCCGCCGCGCCTGCCTCCATGCCGAAGTTCACGTCATACGCAAAGGAGCGGCCCGACCTCACGAGGTGCCCCGGCGTTACCTCCCTTATCTCGGGCTTAACGTACACGCCGGGCACGTACGCGCCTGTATCTTTCATGAAGGCCTCTATGTCGGGGTCGTCCTTCATGAACGCCTCGAGCCTCTTTCTGACGTACTTCCCCGCGCCGGCGAGCTTTATGTGTCCGAAGGCGTCCTTGCCCGCCGACTCATCGGCGATAACCTCGCCCTTCGCGTCCTTCATGCCCTCGGCCGCGACAATGGCATACGTGCCCGCCCTGACGTCGCTGGCCTTGACCCTCGATATATAGGTCCTCTTCATGTGCCCGTACACTACCTCGAAGTCCACGGGTATCTCCGGAAGGAGGATGCAGTCGGCATCCGCGCCTATTCCGCCCCGAAATGCCGTGTGCCCTGCGTAGCGTCCGAAGACCTCAAGCACCAGCACGCGGTTGTGGCTCATGCCCGTGGTCCTGAGGTCGCTCATGAACTCCGCCACCCTGTTTATGGCCGAGTCCCCTCCGACGCTGTAGCTCTGGAGGTCCATGTCCATGGTCTTTGGCACGTGCACGCACTTTATGCCCTGCCCGGCAAGGTCCAAGATGACGCTTCCGGTGTCGTCGCCGCCGCTGATGACGAGGCCGTCGATGCCGAACTTCTCAAGGCCCTTTTTAATCCTGTCGTATTTGTCGGGGTTTTCTATCTTCTTTATCTTGACCCTCGAATGCCCGGCCTCCGAGCCCGCGCGCGTGACGTCGATGCTTACAAGCCTCTCAGGGGTCAGCGCCACAAGGCTTTCCATCTCCGTAAGGTTATAAAGGCCGGCATACCCGTTTGGTATTACCACGACCTCGATGTCCATCGAGGCGGCCATCCGGGCCGCGCCCTTTATGACGGCGTTAAGCCCGCCGCAGTCCCCGCCGCTTGTGATTATGCCGATTCTTTTCATAAGACCGCACCTCCTGTATTCTTATAGATGGCTCTCCGTCGCAGAGCTAAATATTACCAGAGAAATTTGTATTTTTAAAGGGCCACCGGCACTTTCCTTGAGAATAGCCTTCAGACCGGCCATGGAGGCCGTGACCCCTTCCGGCTTCCTGTAAAAGGTGATACAATGGAGTCAATAGGGAGGTGAAGACATGACCATTAGGAAAGTCACGAAGAAAAAGGCCCTCGCCTGCAAGTGCCATAACTCGTGTTAGGGGCGGGACGTTGGGGCTTCGCCCCATACCCCCTTAAATGTCATTCCGAGCTTGTTTCGGGATCTCAGGCCTTGATGGAACTGAGCCCAACACCGCACAACCGACAAAATACTTGATTTCCCGTAACTTTTGTTTTATTATCTGCTCTTAGAGGCGTTATTATGATAAGAAACTTTAAAATCATACTTCTCATCGCACTGCTCACGGCGCTTGCCGCGCCCGTGCATGCAAAGACGCAATACGTCTCGGACCAGATAGTAATCACCCTGCGCTCTGGGCAGGGTGATGAGTTCAGGATTATCAAACACCTCAGGACCGGCACCCCCGTCGAGGT
>DAOUWH010000177.1 GCA_030667205.1 Nitrospirota bacterium | reverse complement strand
TCGAGAAGGACAGGAAGATGACGGATGCCCTTCTAAGACTTTCGGACGCGGAGGCCAGGAGGCTCATCGGGACCGGACAGGGCGAGATGTGCGGCACACTGCCGGTGCTCCTTACGCTGGATATCGCGCGCAGGCTCGGCGCGAACGAGGGCGTGCTCTTTAAGTACGCCAACTCCGGGCACGTCACCGGCGACCTGGGCCGCGTGGTGGGCTACGCCTCGATGGGTATCTATAAAACCCCCCTGATCGACAAGGACAAAAGGGAGCTTCTGGGGTTGGCCCGCGCCACCATAAACCAGAAGATAAAAACCGGCGATGCGCCATTTGCCGAGACCAATAACACGAAGCTCCGGGCCGACGCCGCCGTGTTCGTAACCATCACCCGCAAGGGCCGGCTTCGGGGCTGCACAGGGCAGACCTCTCCCACGATGCCCCTTTACCAGGCGGTGCAGTACAGTGCCATGAGGTCTTGCGCCAGCGACCCGAGATTTCCGCCCATGACCGAACAGGAACTCGGGGACATAGAGATAGAGATATCCGTCCTCTCTCCCTTTGAGCGCGTCAAGGACCCCGCCAGCATCAAGGTAGGCAGAGACGGCCTTTACATCAGAAAGGGCATGAACGCCGGGCTGCTTCTGCCGCAGGTGCCGGTCGATCAGGGCTGGGACCGGGAGACCTATCTCGCACAGCTATGCCGGAAGGCGGGGCTTCCGGAGGACGGCTGGAAGGAAGGGGCCACCATCCACAGCTTCAGCGCCGAGGTCTTTGGGGACCACTGAGAAGGCTTCCCGCCACCTACCTCCCAAACACCTTTCTCAGCAGCTCCGTGACGCGCGCCGCGGGGTCGGTGCGTATCTTCTTTTCCTCCTCGCCAAGCATGTAGAAAAGGCCGCCGAGGGACTTCTCGGTAACGTAGTGGTCGAGGTCGTAGTCTTTCGCACTCATTAAAGGTATGGAGGAGTACCTGTCCATCACGGCCTTGTACGACTGCGTAACCCCCACGGAGTCCATGCTCTCTGAGACCCGGGGCTTGAAGGCGGCGTAAAGCCTGTCGAAGGTCTTCTCCCGGAAGTACTCTGTCGCCGCCGTGTCGCCGCCGTTTAGGATTCCGCGGGCGTCCTGAATAGTCATCTCCCTGACGGCGTCAATGAAAATTGGGGCCGCCTCTGTCGCGGCACGCTCGGCGGCCCGGTTCATGCTGAGGACGAATTCGTCCACCTGCCTCTGAAAACCCACCTTGCCGAGCACGTCGGCCACTGTGCGTATCTTCTCTGGGAATGGTATCTTTATTTCAGGATTTCCGAGGTAGCCGTCTACCGCCGAGACCTTGTCCACCGCCTTCCGGGTGGCAACCGAGAGGGCCTCTCTGAGGCCGTCAACTATTGTGCCTTCCCCAAGCTCTTCCCGCTCGTCCGGGACCGTGGGAACGCCTTTTAACAGGTCGTCTAAAAAACCAGCCTCGCAGGGCGCAGCCAGAAACAGACACAAAATAACTATGATTGATAATTTCCTCATACATTTTAGTTATACCATAAGAGGGCCGATATCAAAAGCTTTTTTTCTCGGCCTTCCTTCTTTATTGAATATTCCCATTAGAAAGTTTCAGCGGAGGGGGGGAAAGGGAAGGGGCAAGCAAGGAGTTCGTGACCCTTTCCCATTAATTATTGAAACCATAATGCCAATTCGAATTAAAAGGGACTGTGCCCCGGGGTTTGGGGCGAAGCCCCAGATTAAAACAGCCCCTTCTTTTCCCTCACTCCGCCGAGGGAAAAAACCCTGTGCACCTTCCAGTGCTCGCCCCTTTGCGGGCGGTCCGAGCGGTAGTGGGCGCCCACGCTTTCCTCCCTGGCAAGCGCGGCGCGGGTGATGAGGCCCGCTACCTGCAGCATGTTCTTAAGCTCGAGCTCGCGCCGGGTAAGGAACGCCTTGTCCAGTATGTAGTCCCACTCCGAAAGCGCATCGAGCGCCTCGTTAAGGGACTCCGCACACCTTATGATGCCGACCTTGTCCCACATTAGCCCCCTGAGGCCGCCCCTTATCTCGTCGTGGGCCGGTATGGTGTGGGCCGGGCCGGGTGGCGCCGCCTCCCCGACGGGCTCCACGGGGCTTGAAAGCGCAGAGGTTCCAGCCCTCGCGCCATAGACAAGGCCCTCAAGCAAGCTGTTACTGGCAAGCCTGTTTGCGCCGTGGATGCCGGTGCAGGCGACCTCCCCCGCGGCGTAAAGCCCGCTTATCGATGTCGCCCCATCGGTGCCGGTCTTCACCCCGCCCATAATATAATGCGCGGCGGGGCACACGGGTATGGGCTCGGCCGTAATGTCCACGCCGAACTGGAGACACGTCTCGTATATCTTCGGAAACCGCGACCTGACGCCTCCGGAATCGAGGTGGGTCATGTCCAGATAAACATGCTTAGCGTTGGTGCGCACCATCTCCGACACTATGCCCCTTGATACCACGTCGCGCGGGGCAAGCCCGCGGTCGGGGTGGTATCTCTGCATGAACGGCTCCATGTTTATGTTCAGCAGCCGCCCGCCCTCGCCGCGCATCGCCTCGCTCAGTAGAAAGTGCGGCGCCGCCGGAGAGTAAAGCGCCGTGGGATGAAATTGCACGAACTCCATGTCCACCAGCTCGGCCCCTGCCCTGTAGGCTATGGCCATGCCGTCGGAGGTCGCCACCTGGGGGTTGGTGGTGATGGAGTAGACCTGTCCCCCGCCTCCCGTGGCAAGCACCGTGGCGCGGGCGAATATCGCCATGAGCTTCCTCTTGCTCAGGACAAAGGCGCCGTGGCAGGCCCCGTCGGAGACTATAAGCTCGGTGACCGTAGTGAAGGGCAGCCTCCGGACCGAGGGGTGGGAGCGGACCTTGTTTAGCAGGGTCCGGACGAGTTCCCTTCCTGTGGCGTCTCCGTGCGCGTGGAGCACGCGCTTTTTCGTATGCGCCGCCTCAAGGCCGAAGGCGAGCTTTGTGCCTTCGCGGTCGAACTCCGCGCCCCAGGAGATAAGCTCCTTAATGCGCTCCGGCCCCTCCTCCACGAGTATCTTTACGGCCTCTTCGTTGCAGAGGCCGTCGCCCGCCCTTAGGGTGTCTTCGTAGTGGATGCCCACGCGGTCCTCGTCGCTGAGGGCCACGGCAATGCCCCCCTGGGCGTAGCCCGTGGCGCTCTCGGTGGCTATGTCCTTCGTAAGCACAAGGACGCTTCCGTGGGGGGCAAGCTCTATTGCGGCCCTCAGGCCGGCGGCCCCGCCGCCGATTATCAGAAAATCAACGCGCTCTTTTTCCATCCGCTACCCCTCAAGCAACTCGTTGAAGTCCGTGATGTAGAGGAACTCGCTGGAGCGCTTCGGCTTCTCCTTCGAGCTGGCCCTGCCCTTAAGCACGACGTATTTTATGCCGAAGTCCTTTGCCGCCCTCAGGCAGTCCTCGGTGTCGTCTATGAAAAGCGACCTCTCGCGTTCGAAACCCAAAAGCCGCTCCGCCTTTTCCCAGAACGGGCGGTCCTCCTTGGGCGCGCCCATCTCGGCGGAGGTCACGACGTCGTCGAAATACTTTCCGATGCCCGATTCCCTGAACTTGAGTTTTACGGTCTTTGAGTGGGCGTTGGTAAGAAGCGCAACATGCTTTTTTCTTCGCCTCAGTGATTTAAGGAAGTCCTCGACGTGGGGATGGACGTCTATGAGGTGTCTTATCTGCTCTTTCAGGGCGGGGATGTCGAGGGCCAGTTCCCTCGACCAGAAATCTATGTCCGTCCAGTTCAGGGTGCCCTCGTGGTGCCTGTAGGTCTTAAGGAGAAAATCCTTTGCCTTGACAAAGCTCATGTCGTGCTTCTCGGCGTATCTTTCGGGCACGAGGTGGTGCCAGAAGTAGTCGTCGAAGTACTTGTCAAGGAGCGTGCCGTCCATGTCAAGTAGCACGTGCCTTATCTCTTTAAGAGGAATCCCCTTCATGCCGTGTATTTTATATCCGGCACATAAAGAACGCAAACTAAGAAAGCTCTCCAAACGCCTTGAAGAGTCCGCGGACGAGTTCCGCCATCCTTTCGTAGTCGAGGGTGCCGGGGAGGTCCGAGGAGGCGTGGTAGTGGGG
>DAOUWH010000303.1 GCA_030667205.1 Nitrospirota bacterium | reverse complement strand
GCGCTACGGCGAGGCCGGGCGGCATTTCGACATGGCACTGTCGATTGACCCGGAATTCCAGCCTTCGATATTTGGACGGGGCGTTGTGCTTCACATGCAGGAGAGGTACTGGCAGGCGCTTGACGAATTCGAGCACAGCTTAAAACTTTACCCCGAACACGTTGGCTCGCTCTATGGGATGGGATCGGGCTACTTCGAGCTTCAGCGCTACCGACAGGCCGTGCCCTATATCAGGCAGGTGGCCTCCGCTGTGCCCCGCCACCCCGAGATACACGGGATGCTCGGCATATCGTACGAGGCCGTGGGCGATGTAAACTCTGCGATCAATGAATACAGGGCGCAGCTTCAGGTCGCCCCGCGAAACGAATACGGCAGATACGCAAGCGTAAGGCTCGCCGTGCTTGCCCCACTGCAACCGCTTACACCGCAGCGGTAACAAAGGCTCTATCCCCTTGATTTTTAGGGCGATAACCCATAAAATTCCCTGTAAGGGAGGTATTTTAAAAAAAAATGGCACAGGCTAAGATATCCATAGACGGCATGAGCTGCATGCACTGCGTGGGCAGGGTAAAGCAGGCGGTGGACGCGCTTGAGGGCGTTACGGAGGCCGACATCCAGATCGGGAGCGCTACGGTTACATACGACGAGGCGAAGCTCTCGCAGGCCGACATAGAGGCCGCCATAGAGAAGTCCGGATACAAGCCGAAAAAATAACAGCGGCTTAACATATTAACGAAATTAACAAAGGGGGACTAATAAATTGAAGGCACTTGTCATACACGGCCCCAACCTTAACATGCTGGGCACAAGAGAGCCCGGGATGTACGGCAACAAGACCCTTCCCGAAGTCGACCAGGAGATCCATGAGGTCGGGTCGGAACTCGGTCTCGAAGTAGAGACCGTCCAGCTAAACGGCGAGGGGGAGATAGTCGGCAGGATTCAGGCCGCGGACTTCGACGTCCTGATAATAAACGCCGGCGCCTACACCCACACGAGCATCGCCATCAGAGACGCGATAGCCGCAGTGGGGAAGCCCGCCATCGAGGTCCATATCTCCAATATCCACAAGCGCGAGGAGTTCAGGCGCAAATCCTACATCGCGGGGGTCGCGATGGGCCAGATAAGCGGCTTTGGCACAAGGGTCTACGCCCTTGCGGTCAGGGCCGCGGCAGGTATGCTTTTCGAAGCAAGGTAATGCCTTTCCACCCCGGACGTTTAAAAAGCCTCAGGAGGCGACTGGGGCCGCTCGACGCGTTTCTCATCACGAAGATGCACAACGTGCGCTACCTCACCGGTTTTACCGGCTCGGCGGGTTTTGCGCTTGTGACAAGGTCGGAAAACATCTTCGTGACCGACTTCCGCTACGGGGAACAGGCCTGCAAGGAAGTCGAGGGATGGGACATTGTGGTGGAAAAAAGTGGCGGGCCCTCTGCCGTGAAACGCCTCGGAAAGAAACTCGGCATCAGGAGCCTCGGGTTTGAGGCCTCCGTGGATTACGGGTATTTC
>DAOUWH010000018.1 GCA_030667205.1 Nitrospirota bacterium | reverse complement strand
CCCCGTATGTGCGGGGTGTATTCGGCGGTTCAGTAGCGGGTTACGTTGAGGACACCTTCTGTCTGCACTATTTTGTTCATTAGCCGCTGCAGCTGCGCCTTGTCCCGCACCTCCAGGACGAACACTATGCGGGCCGTGCGCTCCGGTGTGGTCGCGACCTCCAGGCGGCTTATGTTGATTTCGGCGCCCGAGATGGTGGCGGTGAGTTTCGCCATGATGCCCGGCCTGTCCACCGTCCCCACGAGCAGCCTTGCGTAGGCCTTGGAGTCGTGCTGGGGGACCCAGTCCACGTCCACGAGCCTTGCCTCGTCCGTGGCAAGGCGCTGGAGGCTCTGACAGTCGGAGCGGTGGACGGTCACGCCCTTGCCCCGTGTGATGAACCCATCGAGGCTGTCTCCGGGCACCGGGAAGCAGCACTTGGCGGTGTGGTAAAGCACGTTGTCAACGCCCTCTATCGTGATGCCGGTATGCTCCTTGAGCTGCTTTACGGGTTTTTGTTTCTCGGGCGGGTGCTCCCCCGGGGTCAGCCTGTTTATGGCCTGGTGCTGCGATACCTTGCCGTAGCCCACGGCGACCAACAGGTCGTCGATGGACTGGAGGGTGTAGCTCTTTGCCACCTCCTCCATCTGGTCGGATTTCAGGAGGGAGGGGCTGAGGTTCTTTTTCCTGAGTTCCGTCTCAAGGAGCTTTGTCCCCAGTGCGATGCTCTGCTCTCTTTCCTCGGTCTTGAGCCACTGTTTGATCCTGGCCTTTGCCCTCTGCGTAACGACGAACTTCAGCCAGTCGCGGCTGGGCTTGTGAGACTGCGAGGTGATTATTTCCACTGTGCTTCCGCTTTCAAGGGGCTGCCTCAGTGGCACCATCCTGCCGTTTAACCTTGCCCCCATGCATCGGTGTCCGACCTCGGTGTGGATGCTGTAGGCGAAGTCCACAGTCGTGGAGCCCGCGGGCATCTCCTTGATGTCGCCCTCGGGGGTGAAGACGTATATCACGTCGGGGACGACCTCCGCCTTTAGCGCCGCGAGAAACTCCCTGGCGTCGGGCTCTTCCTTCTGCGCCTGCACGAGTTCCCTGAGCCAGGCTACGTAGCGGTCGTCGAGTTCCCTGCTCTTGCCCTTGCCCTTTTCCTTGTATCTCCAGTGCGATGCGATGCCCCCCTCGGCGACCACGTGCATTTCCTCGGACCTTATCTGGAACTCGACCCTCTCGCCGTCGGGGCCGACCACCGTGGTGTGGAGCGACTGGTACATGTTCGATTTCGGTACGCCTATGTAGTCCTTGAACTTTCCCGGTATCGGTTTCCACAGCGAGTGAATAAGTCCGAGTATCGCGTAGCAGTTGGCCTTGGTGTCGGTGATTATTCTTATGCCCAGGACATCGTGTATCTGATCGAAGGGCACGCCCCGTACGCTCACCTTCTGGTAAATGCCGTAGTAGTGCTTGACCCTGCCCTCGATATCTCCGGGCAGGCCCTCTTCCTTGAGCCTTTTCTCAAGGGACTTGATGAGGTTTTTGACGTAGCCCTTCTGCTCCGAGTTCTTTTTCTTGACCTTCTTTGCTATATCGGCATGGAGCTTGGGCATCAGGTACTTGAAGCTCAGGTCTTCAAACTCGGTCTTTATCCAGCCTATACCAAGCCTGTGGGCAAGCGGTGCGTATATATCGAGTGTCTCCTGGGCTATGCGCATCTGTTTGTTCTCGGGAAGGTACTCAAGCGTGCGCATGTTGTGGAGCCTGTCGGCGAACTTGATGATGATGACCCTGATGTCCTCGGCCATGCTCAGGAGCATCCTGCGGAAGTTTTCGGCCTGTGCTATCTCCTTTGATTTGAACTCGACCTGGCTCAGCTTTGTGAGCGAGTCGACCAGGAAGCCCAGCTCGTAGCCGAAACGCTTTTTTATGTCGTCGGGCGTTGTGGGGGTGTCCTCGATGGTGTCGTGAAGTATCGCCGAGGCGAGGGTGACTACGTCCATTTTCATATCCGCAAGTATGGAGGCCACGGCAAGGGGGTGGGCCATGAAGGGCGTGCCTTCCTTCCTGGTCTGTATCCCGTGGGCCTCGCAGGCATAGAAGTATGCCCGGTTCAGTAGCTCTATGTCCGCCGCGGGGTTATAGAGGCGGACCTTTTTTGTCAGGTCCTCGAGGTTTTGTACTGCCATTACTTTAGCCATTAATCTTATTATACAAATTTTCCTTTAAAAAGGGCGTAACTCCTTGATATATAAGGCATCAACTTGGGGCAGGGGGCATGTCCCGGCAGGGAGAGGTTATGTAAAGCTTTTAGCGCGGTTAGCGTAGCGCCTCAAGGAGCGCATTGATGTCCTCGGTCGTGTGGGCTGCCGTGACCGAAAGCCTCAACCTCGGGGCCTTTACGGTGGGGGGGCGGATGGCCGGGGCGTAGATGCCCTCGGCGGCGAGGCGCTCAGAGAGCCTTAAGACCTCGGGGACGCTCTCCATAATAATAGGAATAATCGGTGTCTCCGATTCTCCGGTATCAAAGCCAAGGGCTTTTAAACCCGAAAATAATCGTTCTCTGTTATTCCAGAGCCTTTCGAGGAGTATCGTGTCCTTATCTATTATCTCCATGGCCTCAAGAGATGCCGCGACAACACATGCGGGGATGGCGGTGGAGTAAATGAAGCTCCGTGCCGAGTTTATAAGCCACTCGATGGCGTCCGGGCTTCCGGCGGCAAAGGCCCCAAAGGAGCCCAGGGCCTTGGAAAAGGTCCCCATCTGGATTATCCACGGTTCGGGCCTCAGGGAAAAGTGCTCAAGCGAGCCCTTTCCCCCGCCGAGCACCCCGGTTGCGTGGGCGTCGTCCAGATATAAGACCGCACCGTATTCAAGACAAAGGTCATAAATCCCTTTAAATGGGGCCGGTGTCCCTTTAAATTGGGACCGTGTCCCCTTAAGAGAGACTATGTCTCCGTCCATGCTGAAGACCGAGTCGGTGACGACTATTTTCCTTCTGGCCGGGGTGTTTTTAAGGAGTTCCTCGAGGTGCTCCGTGTCGCGGTGCCTGTAGATGTGGGTGACGGCCCGCGAGAGGCGCGAGCCGTCAATAAGGCTTGCGTGGTTGAGTTCGTCGGAGAATATGGCGTCGCCTTCGGAGGCGATTGCCGGGACAATGCCGGCGTTGGCTGAGTAGCCTGAGTTCATAAGGAGGGCCGCCCCGGTGCCCTTGAAGGAGGCGACCCTTGCCTCAAGCTCTCCGTGGAGGTCCGAGCCTCCGCCCAGAAGCCGCGATGCCCCCGAGCCCATGCCATGGCTCTCAAGGGCCCGGGTTGCGGCCTTAAGCAGGGCCGGGTGCGCCGAAAGGCCCAGGTAGTCGTTCGAGGCGAAATTGAGGTATTCCCTGCCGCCGATGACGGTCCTTGCGCCCCGGGCGGAGGTCCTGTCCCGGATAGTACGTATCAGGGCGTTTTTTTCGAGCATTTTCAGGTATTCCTCGAACACGGGCTATTTTAGCATTTATTTATTCTTATTATTAAGCTATTAGCGCCCCGTTTAAGCTTGACTCTGAATCCCGCCATGTGATAATCTCCTGATGTTTCGCTGGTTTCTAAACCTTCAACTTTATTTCAAAGGGGAAGCGGATGTTAGAATTCAACTACTGGTTTTTTGTCCTTGCCGTCAATTTCCTCGTACTGCTTTTTGTCCTAAACAAAATCCTTTTTCAGCCTATGCTCAAGGTCTTCAATGACCGGGAGGAGGCCATCGACGGTTCTTTGGAGGCGGCAAAGGAGATGGGACTCAAGAAGGACGAAGCCCTGGAGACCATGAAAGCGGAGCTTTCGGCCGCGTCGAAGAAGGCCAGGGAGGTCTTCGACGAGCTCAAGGGCGAGGGCCTTGCGAAGCAGAAGGCGGCCCTCGAGGCCGCGAATTCCGTGGCAGCGGGTATTATCGGCGATGCGAGGGGGGAGCTCAAGGCCGAGGCCCAGAAAGCACGGGATGCCCTGCGGGTGGACGTTGATAAATTCTCGGACGACATAGTGGAGAAACTCATAAAGGCATGATTAATTCAAGGAATATCAAAAGACTGATGGCATTGGCCGCTTCCGTAGCACCGGTGCTTGCGTTTGCGGCTGTCTCGTATGCTTCCTCCGGAGGCGGCGAGGGGGGCGGAGGCTCTCAGGTTATGGCGGTCGTCTGGCAGTTACTTAACTTCTCGATACTCGTCGCGGTCCTCGTGTTCGCCATAAAAAAGGCCGACGTCAAGGGAATGCTCCGTGAGAGGACCGAGCTTATCAAAAAGAGCATCGACGAGGCCAGGGAGGCCAAGGAACTGGCCCGGAAGGCACTGGCCGAGGTCGAGGAGAGGCTCAAGCTCAAGGACCAGGAGATCGAGCGGATAATATCTGCCGCCCGCAGCTCCGGAGAGAGCGAGCGCGGGGCTGCCGAGGAAGAGGGCAAGAAGCTCAGCGAAAAGATACTCGAGCAGGCAAAGGCCAACATCGAGTTCGAGCTCGAGCAGGCCAAGGCGGAAATCAGGGCCGAGGCCGTCGAGCTTGCGATGGAGCTTGCCAGGAAGAAAATCGGCGAGCGGCTTACGCCCGATGAGCAGAGAAAGCTCATCGAGGAGTCGCTTGCGAAGCTGGAGGGCAGTAAGTGAAGCGCAACAAGCACTCAAAAAGGTTCGCCAGGATGTTCCTCAACGCGGTGGGCATGGAAAAGGCCCCCGACGCGCTCAGGGAGCTTGCGACCCTGAACGCGCTCATGGAGAAAAGCCCTGAGTTCAGGGGTTTCCTTGTGGGCCCGATGTTCTCAATTGACGAAAGGCGCAAGGCCCTCGAAGAGGTCAGCCGCGTGCTGGACCTTTCTTCGGATACAGTGAAGTTCGTGAACTATCTGGTAAAGGCAGGCGCTGCCGCAGCCATCGGCGAAGTCGCCGACAAGGCGGTGGTGCTTTATTCCGATATGAAGAAACTGGCAAAGGCGACCGTCATTACCCCCATGCCGATAAGTACCGAGTACGAAGGCAGGCTTAAGGAGTCCCTGAGGAAGCTTATCGACAGGGAGGTCGATATCGAGTACGTCACCGACCCGTCGCTTCTGGGGGGCATACTCGTTTCTGTCGGCAGCACGATGTATGACGGCAGTATAAAAGGACAGTTAAGGCTTTTGAAAGATGAGCTTATAAAGGGGTGACACTATGGAGATCAAGGTTGAGGAAATAAGCGCGCTTCTTAAAAAACAGATAACGGATTTCGAAAAGCGCGTCGACGTAAGCGAAGTCGGCAGCGTGGTGGCCGTCGGAGACGGCATCGCCAGGGTCTACGGCCTTGACAACTGCATGTCGTCGGAGCTTCTGGAATTCCCCAACGGCGTGATGGGCATGGCCCTGAACCTCGAGGAAGATTCCGTGGGTGCGGTCCTCTTCGGCGAGGACTCCCTTATCAAGGAAGGCGACGTGGTCAAGCGTACGGGCAAGATCATGTCAGTGCCCGTTGGCGAAGCGCTACTTGGAAGGGTCGTTAACGCTATCGGGCAGCCCATCGACGGCAAGGGCCCCATAGCCAGCAGCGAGTCCCGCATGGTGGACGTCGTGGCGCCGGGAATTATCGACAGGCAGCCCGTGAGTGAGCCCATGCAGACTGGACTTAAGGCCATCGACGCGATGATCCCGATAGGCAGGGGCCAGCGCGAGCTCATAATCGGCGACCGCCAGACCGGAAAGACGGCAATCGGCGTCGACGCCATAATAAATCAGAAAGGCACCGGCGTCGTCTGCATATACGTCGCCGTGGGACAGAAGAGGGCGAACGTTGTGCGCGTCATGAAGGACCTCGAGGAGCACGGTGCGATGGAGCATACGATTATCGTCTCTTCCTCGGCCAGCGAGCCGGCCCCCCTGCAGTACATAGCCCCCTACACGGGTTGCGCCATGGGCGAGTACTTCAGGGACAGCGGAAGGCACGCCCTCATCGTTTACGACGACCTCTCGAAACAGGCAACGTCCTACAGGCAGCTCTCGCTGCTGCTGAGGCGTCCGCCCGGACGTGAGGCGTTCCCCGGAGACGTTTTCTACCTGCACTCGCGACTCCTTGAGAGGTCCGCGAAGCTCTCCGCGGAAAAAGGCGGCGGCTCTCTTACGGCGCTGCCGATAATCGAGACCCAGGCCGGAGACGTCTCGGGCTACATACCGACAAACGTTATCTCCATTACGGACGGCCAGATATATCTCGAGCCGGAACTCTTCTACTCGGGCATAAGGCCCGCCGTCAACGTCGGCCTCTCGGTCAGCCGAGTGGGCGGCGCTGCCCAGACCAAGGCCATGAAGCAGGTGGCCGGCACCCTGAGGCTCGACCTTGCGCAGTTCCGCGAACTCGCGGCATTCGCGCAGTTTGGCTCCGACCTCGACAAGGCCACGCTGCAGCAGATAGAGCGAGGCAAGAGGATGGTCGAACTGCTGAAACAGGGCCAGTTCGTGCCGATGAATGCCGAGGACCAGATATTGGTGCTCTTCGCGGGCACGGGCGGTTATCTCGACGACCTGCCGGTTGAGTCTTTAGCGAAGTTCGAGGTCGAGTTCCTGAGATACATGAAGGACAGCAAGGCGGACCTTATTAAAGATTTAGCAGAGAAGAAGGCCATAGACGAGGACCTCAAGGGGAAACTCGCCGCCGCTATCGAGGATTTCAAGAAAGGTTTCGTTGCGTAGCAGAAAATGGCGACCTTAAGGGACATACAGAACAGAATAAAGGCGGTCAAGAACACCCGCCAGATCACGAGCGCCATGAAAATGGTGGCCGCCTCAAAACTCCGCAAGGCCCAGAGCAGGATGATGGACCTCAGGCCCTATGCCGAGAAAATGAACTCGGTAATCTCGGGCCTCTCGGCCGGGGCCGACCTCGAGATGAACCCGCTTCTGGCCAAGAGGCCAACCAAGGCGATCGAGGTGCTGGTCATCACAAGCGACAGGGGCCTGTGCGGTGCGTTTAACTCCAACATCCTCAAGTCGGCCCAGGCGCTCGTGGGAGACCTTTCCAAGGAAGACTCCGACACCGTAGCGGGCGGCCCGGTGGAGATCAACATCAGCACTGTGGGCAAGAAGGCGGTGGACTATTACAAGCGCCGGAAAATTGGCCTCAGGCAGTCCTGGACGGGGCTTTCGGGCGGCATTGAGTACACCAGGATCCAGGAGCTCACAAACAACATCATCGAGCGCTATACGAGCGAGGCCGTAGACAGGGTCTACGTGGTCTATAACATGTTTAAAAACGTGGTCATCCAGAAGGTTACCGTGGCCAAACTCCTTCCGGTAGAGCCTCCCGAGGCCCCGGAAGAGGAAGACGTAAAAGCGGACTACATATATGAGCCTTCCGAGCAGGCCCTCTTCGACGCGCTCCTTCCGAAGAACGTGGAGGTGCAGATATTCAGGGCGATGCTCGAGTCGCAGGCCAGCGAGGAGGCGGCCAGGATGACCGCCATGGAGAACGCTACAAAGAGCGCAACCGAGATGATAGACGCCCTGACGCTCAAGTACAACAAGGCCCGCCAGGCGTCGATAACGGCGGAGCTTATGGACATCGTGGGCGGCGTCGAGGCCCTCAAGGACTGAGCATAAAGCAAGTAATGATTTCTGATTAATAAACGGAGGTAGTAAGATGGAGTTAAACGAGGGAAGGGTATCACAGGTCATCAGCGCTGTCGTTGACGTAGAGTTCGATAAAAAGCTTCCGGAGATACTGAACGCCATTAAGGTAGAGCAGCCGGCGGACCCGGAAAAGGGCGTTCCCGCGATAGACATCACGCTCGAAGTGGCATCCCACCTCGGGGAAAACAAGGTGCGCACTATCGCGATGTCCACCACCGACGGCCTCGTAAGGGGCATGAAGGCCGTGGACATGGGCCAGCCCATCGAAGTCCCCGTGGGCGAGGGGGTGCTGGGGCGCATCATTAACGTCATCGGCGAGCCCGTCGACGGCCTCGGCGAGGTAAAGACCGACAAGCGGAGCCCCATCCACAGGGAGGCCCCGCCCTTCACCGACCAGGTGCCCGCCACGGAGGTCTTCGAGACAGGCGTTAAGGTCTTCGACCTCCTTGTGCCGTTCGTCAAGGGCGGCAAGATGGGCATGTTCGGCGGCGCGGGCGTTGGAAAGACGGTCATCATCATGGAGATGATCCACAACATCGCCATGAAGCACGGCGGCGTCTCCTGCTTCGCGGGCGTTGGCGAAAGGACCCGTGAGGGCAACGACCTGTACCTTGAGATGAAGGAATCAGGCGTCCTTGACAAGGTCGCCCTTATATACGGACAGATGAACGAGCCCCCTGGCGCAAGGTTGCGCGTCGGCATCAGCGCGCTTACAGTGGCGGAGAACTTCAGGGATGAGGGGCAGGACGTCCTTGTTTTTGTGGACAACATCTTCCGCTTTACCCTTGCGGGCGCGGAGGTCTCGGCCCTCCTCGGAAGGATGCCCTCGGCCGTTGGCTACCAGCCCAACCTCGGAACCGACATGGGCTCGCTGCAGGAGAGGATTACGACCACCAAGAAAGGCGCTATCACCTCGATGCAGGCCATCTACGTCACGGCCGACGACCTTACCGACCCGGCCGTTGCCACGGCGTTTACGCACCTGGACGGCACGGTCGTCCTTGCAAGGCAGATCGCGGAGCTCGGCATATATCCCGCCGTGGACCCGCTTGACAGCACATCGCGTATTCTGGACCCCAATGTGCTCGGCGAGGAGCACTACGGCGTTGCCCGTGACGTACAGATAATACTTCAGCGCTACAAGGAACTGCAGGACATCATCGCCATCCTCGGCCTGGAAGAGCTTTCAGAGGACGACAAGATCACCGTGTCCAGGGCAAGGAAGATGCAGAGGTTCCTCAGCCAGCCGTTTAATGTGGCCGAGGCGTTTACCGGCACTCCGGGCAAGTACGTGCAGCTCGAGGATACAATCAAGGGCTTTAAGGCAATAGTCGAAGGCCAGTACGACACCATGCCGGAGCAGGCGTTCTACATGATTGGCACCATCGAAGAGGCCGAGGAGAAGGCCGTAAAACTCGGCTGGAGCAAGTAAGAGGCATGGCAGAGAAACTTAAGCTTGAGATAGTAACGCCCACCGGCCTCGTGGCAAGCGAGGAAGTGGACGAGGTCACCGCCGTCGGCAGCGAGGGAGAGTTCGGCGTTGTGCCCGGGCACGCCCCGTTCGTGACCACCCTTAAGGTCGGGATGCTCACCAGCAAGGGCGACGGCCAGACGGTCCGTTACTTCGTAAACTGGGGTTATGCCGAAGTCGGTCCCGACGGGATCTCGGTCCTTGCCGACAGCTCCGAGAAGTCCGAAGAGATAGACGTCGAGAGGGCAAAGGCCGCCAGGGAGCGCGCCGAAGAGAGGCTGAGAAAGGCCGACGACATAGACTTCGTAAGGGCGGAGGCCGCCCTCGAGCGGGCCATCACAAGAATTGGCGTAGCAGAGCACAAGCTCGGTTAACTTAAAGCCGACCGAATAGAATTATACCAGGGCTGGAAATTTTAAAATTTCCAGCCCTTTTTATTGTCATCGCGAACCATCTGAATCCCCCCTGTGAGTGATGCAAAAGGCGGTGGTACAGGTGGAAATTGTTATAATAAACGATGGGTAGCGCATGGGCAAAAAGAAATTCGGGCATATAGAGGTGCCGCTTAAGCGGGTACACATCGAGCTTACGAACATATGCGAGTTCAACTGCGTGTTCTGTCCCAAGTCCGTGATGAAGCGCCCGCCCGGGTACATGGACACCGCCCTTGCAAAGAGGCTGATTACGGAACTCAAAGAGGGTGAGGTCTGCGAGAAGGCGACACTTCACGTGATGGGAGAGCCCACCCTGCACAAGGACTTCTTTGAGATACTTAAGCACGCAGCCAAAGAAAAAATGGACATTGGCCTTACGACAAACGGCGCGGGGCTCGGCGGCGAGGTCGGCAGGAGGCTTCTTGAGCACGACCTCCACCAGATAGACGTCTCGCTCCAGACCCCGAACGCCGAGAGTTTTAAACTCAGGGGGGCCGGGGGGCGCGCCTTCGAGGACTACCTCGAGGGAATCCTCGGATTTTTCTCGTCCTACATGAAGCGCCCCCAGGGAGGCAGCGGCACCATCTTCAAGTTCCGGTTCCTGAACACCCTTTTCAGGAACCGGACGATGGAGAAAAAGACGGGCCGGATAAAGGTCATCTCCTCCACGAAGGAACTCAGGGAGACCTTTAAGCTATGGGCCAAACGCATCTATGATATCCTTGAAATTCCCGAGGAGAAACGCCGCTCCGCGATGAAGCGCATTGGAAAACTTTCCGCCCTCGGGTGGAACGTCGTGGAGGTGTACCCGGGAGTGTTCTTTGAGACGTACGTGCTTGACGACTGGGGCCGTGCCTCCGACACCGATAGCCTGCGCGATGCCTGGGCCGGATACTGTTTTGGGATGAGGGACCACTTCAGCGTGCTCTATAACGGCGACCTCGTACTTTGCTGCCAGGACTTCGACGGCTCAACCGCGGTGGGCAACCTTAAAGAGTCCACCCTCCTTGAGGTGCTTTCCTCGGAGGAGGTTAAAAGTATAGTGGAGGGATTCAAGCGATACAGACTTGTGCACCCGTATTGCAGGCGATGCCTCGGAAGCCGCTCGCTCGCCTCGTGGCTTGTAAAACCCATTGTCTCGGTGTTGGCCTTAAAAACCTTTAAACCCCTCCTGTACAGAACGACCCGCCTCCTGGACTGAGGACACAAGGTTCCAGGAGTTCGAGAATTCAGGGGGTTGATGGTTTGACAAGCCCACCATTAAAGTCATCCTGAGCCTGTCGAAGGATGTACCCTTCTTTGGCCCGGCATTTCCCCGGAAGGTTTTACAGCGGGATTTTGCCGATTGACACTCTCAGTTGCATGCAGATAAAATCACAATTATTAGAAGATATGATATTTTTTGCTTGACAAGTATTCGCATACATGATATAAAACATTGAAGCGCCTCGTTACCTCCCCTTAGCTGCTGTCCAACTCCCACGGACAGCAGCCTTTTTTTTGTTTAAATATCAACTATTTAGGTCAGGCAGGGCCGGGCCGAGGGGATTTTCCCGCAAGCTGTCCCTGAAATTTTAATTATGAGATTAATTAAATGTGCCTGGAGGCGAAATTTTTATTTTTAGGGAATCGGGCGGCCCTTCGCGGTCGTTTCCCGATGCGGTTTTCTGCGCCCGGCGGCAGTTTTTTAAAACTCTACAAGCTCATATTTTCTTGAGCCCAGCTCTAACCTTTCGGCCTCGGATACCTGGAGTTCGAAGTCCCGCCTGTTGAGCTCGAAAAGTACGTCGTCTCCGGCCTTAATCTCCTTGTCGGAGGCGGCCGACTGCGGAAGTGGAAGCGCTTTTCTTAAAAGGTCCATCCCTGCCTGCTCCACCGCGACCAGGTCGTCGGAGACGAGTATGCCCTGGTCCTGCACTACGGGGACGTCCGCCCCAGGCATGCAATCGCACTCGGGCTGTATCTCGGTGAGGAAATTGGCGTAGATGACCTTGCCCTTGGCGCAGGTGCCGAGCACGGCCTTGGCGGCCTCTACGAGGGAGCGCATGAAATTGCCTTCGTCCGCGCCCTCCTGAACGAGCGAGCCCTCGGGGCATACCCGTGCGCATCTGCCGCACCGCCAGCACCTCTCGTCCTCGTAGTAGAATTCCTTGCCCTCTTTGGTGAACTTCACGCACTCAAGCGGGCAGACCTCTTCGCACTGGTAGCACAGCTCGCAGCGCTCGGGGTCCCAGAGGAGTTTCCCTTCTCCGATGGTGTGCATCGCGCCTCGTCCGCACTTCCAGCCCCCGTGCCTGTGCGAGCCGCTTACGCCGCCCATGGCGAGGTTTTTAATAGCCCCGGCATAGCCTGACATGATAT
>DAOUWH010000163.1 GCA_030667205.1 Nitrospirota bacterium | reverse complement strand
TCTCCGCGGTTGTCGCGCACGGGGGCGCTCTTGAACATCAGGGGCAGGCGCCTCCCGCTTACATCGACGAGGTCGGCCTCCCTTGTGGAGAGTGTACCCTTGGTGGCCTCGTCAAAACTCTTCGCCATCTCCATCCGGAGCTTTTCGTTTTCTTCGGAATAGCTGAAGACGTTGTCGCGTTTCATGGCTACCGCGCTTCTGGGCAGTATGCCTATTATCTCCTCCGCGGCCTTGTTCATGGATACCACCGTGCCGTACATGTTCACGGTCATCACGCCGTCTGCAATGGCCTCGAGGATCGTGGAGGCCATCCCCCTCTCCATGATGACGTCCTCGTAGAGCCTCGCCCTCTCCAGCGCGACAGCCAGTATGCTCGCGACGGTCCTGAAGAAATGGATGTCTTCTTCCCTGACCTCCCTGAGCATTTTAAAGTAGAGCGTGAGGGCGCCGAGCGTCTTCTCCCCGACATGGACAGGGATCGCGCAGGCGGTATTGTACTGCTTCAGGCCTTCGGCAATATGGTATCCGGCGCTGGTATCGAGCATCGAGTATACCACCGGTTTCCTGCTTCCGATTGCGGCCTGCTCGATAGTGTTCTGCCCTCTCTGGTATACCGTGGCGTCGTCGGAGATGCCGGGCTCGGAGGCCGCCATTACATGCAGCTGCTCGGCCTCGTCCGTCTCTATAAGCCAGACGAAGTCAGCCCTGCTTGAGTCCTTCACAAGAATAAGACATGCCTCAAGGACGCTCTTCATGTCCAGGGTCGCCGACAGCATCGACGTAAGGCTGAGGAGGTTTTTCTGCTGCTCTTCCCTGCTCATGCGCTGGTGTTCGTAGAGGTCGCGCATTTTCTCGTAAAGCCGTATGTTCTCGAGGGCGAGGCCCATCATCTCGCCGACGGAATTAAGTATCCTTTCCTCCTCGGGCGTAAACACGTGGGGCTCGAAGCTGAAGATATAAAAGACCCCGAGCATCTTCTCCTTCCCCTTCACGGGGGTGCAGGCATAGCCCTTTATTCCGGAATGCCTCAGTACCTTGCCGACGGTCTCGGCCCTGGAGATGTCGGGGACGACCATGCTCTGCCCGGTAAGGGCGACCTTCCCGGGCAGGCCCTCTCCGAGCTTTATCCTGCCCACAGACCTCATGAAGTCATCCGACAACCCCCTGTGGTACTTGTACTCGAGGTTTTTGCCGAGATCGTCCATCAGATAAATGCCGCCGCCGTCCATGCCGGTAAGTTCGGTGACCTTATCGAGGATGTTGTTGAAAATGTCCTCCGCCCTGAGGGACTGGCTCAGTATTCTCGATATGCTGTTCAGGGCAATGAGTTCCTTGTTCTTCTGCGCTATCTCGTTATCGAGCTTCTTGCTCCCGGTAACGTCCCTCACTACCTCCACGGCGTACCTTACCTCACCATGGCGGTCTTTTATTGGGTATGCCGTGATGTCGTTGAAGACCACGACGCCGGACTCCGCGTGGGTATGGACGGTCTTGGAACTTCTGCCGGTCTGGAAAACGGTCGTCGCGGGGCAGACTTCCCCGTGGATGTAGCACCGCTCGGAACGCGAGCGGAGCACCTCGTGGCAGTACTCTCCCACGACGTCCCGGCCTGCGTGCGCGATGGCCGCCATGTTGGCCTTCACTATCCTGAAGTCCTTGTCTATTACCAACAGGCTGTCCGACATGCTCTGCATTATCGCCTCGGTGAAGTCCATCTCGTCGCGGAGGGCATCCCTGAGTGCCTTCTCGCGCCTGAAGTCCTTGATTATCCCTATCTTGCCGACGACCTCGCCCTCCTCGATGATCGGAGCCCCGCTTACGAGCACGGGGACAAGACCCTCTTTCTTGGAAATTATGGATATCTCGTAGTTCGAGCTCTCGCCTCTGCCCCGCTCGCGCATCTGCTCCCTCATGACACGGTCGGACTCCTCGTCGAGAAAGTCGAATACCGAAGAGCCCACGACCTCGTCTCTTTCGTAGCCGAACAGCTCGGTGAAAGCGGGGTTTATGTCGACGATGAAGTTGTCCTCGTTCGCAACCCAGATGGGGTCGTTCATTGTGCTGACGTAGAGTTCCTTTCTCATCAGCTCCGTGGTCTTTTTCTTCAGGGTCTCTGTCATCTCGTTGAAGGCCCGCGCCACCTCCGCAAGCTCGTCACCGGTGGTAACGTCGAGCTTCACGTCGAAGTCTCCCTCCTTTATCGACTGCGCGGCCCTGTGAAGCTTTTTAACAGGCATGAGGAACTTTTGGGAGGAAAACAGCGAGAGTATGAACGCTATTATGAATATGTAGAAGGACATGGATATAAGGTTCTCGGTCAGGTCGTCCACGTACTTCTCATATACGTCCCTCTGCTCGATGCTCAGCGGTGCGATATCCTCGATGCGCTCCAACATCCTCGTGGAATCATTGTATGTGACAAGGGAATAGGGCACGATCAGGACGACGGAGAACAGCAGGAGTACCAAGAGGAACTTATACGGGAGCCTGCTCGCCGGCATTCAGACCACCACGCTCAGCGCCAGATAGACCACCATCACTATGATGCCCCACGCCAGAAATGCCGCGATGAGCGGCCTGGCGCCTCTTTCGGTTATGGAATCAAAGTCTATCGACAGGCCCACCGCCGCAAGGGCGGTCGAAAGGAATACCTTGCTTACCGGCCTCATGGCCCCGCTAAGGGAGGCGATCGGCTCCGATATGTTCACCGCGACGGCCAGGGCAAAAAAGACCACCATAAACCACGGCACGTGGAATCTCCTTTCCCTTGCGCCGGAAAATGCCAGGGCCAGCACCGCCACAACGGCCAGGGCCGATATCCTTATGAGCTTGTAGTTCAGGGCAATCGCAAGGCTTTCCTTGCCCATCACCAAGGAGGCCACCTTTACCTGGCCGAGCATCGGCAGGGTAGTGCCGGTAAGGAACGCGAACTTCTCCATCTCCATGCCCAGCATCTCCGGCAAAAAACGGTATATAAGCATTCCGGTGAGGCCTACGGTTATCACGGAGAGAACCGAGATCGACGTCTCCTGCTTCCTTGCCCCCAGTATCGGCGCGATGACCACGATGGCAGAGGCCCCGCACACCGAAAGCCCGGTGCCCAGGAGCAGGCTCAGGGGCCTCTCAAGCCCGAACCCCCTCGCTATAAAGTACGAAATGGAAAACATGAGGACGAACACGACAAGAATACCGGGCAACAACCTTGTCTCCACGGCGGCAAACTTAAGCTGAAACCCATACAGCGCGATTCCGAGAGGCAGGAACACCTTCAGGGCCAGGTCAATACCTTTCTGGATTATCTCCCTGTCGTCGAACATGTTGGCCACGAGTATCCCGAAGATTATGGATATGACAAGCGCATCAAAGGAGGGGTGCATGGAAGAGGCCAGGAAAGAGATTACCGCAATCGTGAATGTAATGCCAAGGCCCGGACCAGCTTCCCATATAAGTCTTTTTGCGGCACTCATAAACTACTTTCCTGCCTCCTGAAAAAAATCGCACACCTCGCCGATGCCGACTTCCCACTGCGAGCCGTCAGCGAGGTTTTTCCACCCCGCGGCTCCACGGTTAAGCTCGTCCTCGCCGAGGAAAAGCACATAGGCAGCGCCCATCCTGTCGGCCCGCTTCATCTGGCTTTTGAGGGAATTCACGGAAGCGCCTGTCTCGGCCCATATCCCTTTGGCCCTCAGGTCCTCGGCTATCACAAGCGCCTTTCGGGCCGCCTCGGCCCCCACGGTGGCAATAAACACCCCCGGTGCAGGCACGGGCGGGGGGACATCCTTCAGGAGCGTGACAAGCCTCTCCATACCGACGGCAAACCCTATCGCAGGGGTCGGGGGGCCGCCGAACTCCTCGACCAGCCCGTCATAGCGTCCGCCCGCGGCCACCGCGTTCTGGGCCCCAAGGCCCTCGGCGGTAACCTCGAACGTCGTCCTCGTGTAGTAGTCAAGCCCCCTTACCATCGCGGGGTTTATGACGTGGGGCACACCCACAAGTTCAAGAAGCCCCCTTAGCTCATCGAAGTGCGCCCGGCAATCATCGCAGAGGTAATCTCCCACAAGCGGCGCGCCCTTTTTAAGCTCTATGCAGGCGGGCACCTTGCAGTCCAGTATCCTAAGGGGGTTTGCCTCCAGCCTCCTTGCGCAATCAGGACACAATGATTCCACTTTTGTCATAAAAAAATCTTTTAAGGCGTCCCTGTAGGACGGCCTGCATGCCTTGCACCCTATGGAGTTTATCTCGAACCTGAGCGACCCCAGGCCTATGCGCCCGAGGAAGCGCCCGAGCATCGCCAGCACCTCGGCGTCCATCCCCGGGCCGGGGTCTCCGAAGGCCTCGACTCCTATCTGGTAGAACTGCCTGAGCCTCCCGAGCTGGGGCCTCTCGTAGCGGAACATGGGGCCTGAATAATAAAATTTCTGCGGCGAGGGGCGGTTGTGA
>DAOUWH010000162.1 GCA_030667205.1 Nitrospirota bacterium | reverse complement strand
TCCGCTATATCAGGGAGGCGAAAAAGTACGGGGCAGACGTCATCGCCTTCCCTGAACTCAGCCTGACGGGCTACCCGCCCGAGGACCTGCTCTTAAAATCCCAGTTCATATCGGACAATCTAAAGGCCCTCGAAACCGTGCGCAAGGCCACCACGGGCATAGTCGCCGTGGTGGGGTTCGTCGACAGGCAGAACGACATCTACAACGCCGCGGCCGTCATTTCCGAGAAAAGCATCGTCGACGTATACCACAAGTTCTACCTTCCGAACTACGGCCCGTTCGACGAGTACAGGTATTTTCAGGCAGGCACCAGGTGCCCTGTCTACAGGATAGGCGACATCCACGTGGGCGTGAACATCTGCGAGGACGTCTGGTACCCCGAGGGCCCGCTGACGGTGCAGGCCCTTGCCGGGGCGGAACTCGTAATAAACATCAACGCCTCGCCGTACACCGTGGGCAAGGGCGAGCTCAGGGAAAAGAGGCTTGTCACACGCGCCGCGGACAGCTCCGTGGTGGTGGCCTACGTCAACATGGTGGGGGGCCAGGACGAGCTCCTGTTTGACGGCAGGAGCCTTATAGTGGACGAGCGGGGCAGCGTCATCTCAAGGGGAAAACTCTTCGAGGAGGACCTCGTCGTCTGCGACCTCGACATCGAGGCGGTCTTCATGCGCAGGCTCCAGGCGCCGCTTAGAAGGCAGCAGGTGCTGGGCCTCGAAGATACCCGCCTGGAGAACATCAGGGTGCCGCGGAAAGAGACTGCCCTGAAGGTCTTAAAAAATCCTCCAAAGCCCGGGTACCGCCCGATGGAACCTGATGAGGAGATTTACAGCGCCCTCGTGCTTGGGGTTTCGGACTATGTGGGCAAGAACGGTTTCAACGGCACCCTCGTGGGCTTAAGCGGGGGCGTGGACTCCTCGATGGTGGCCACAATAGCCGCGGACGCACTGGGCAGCAAAAACGTACACGGGCTTTTCATGCCCTCTCCGTACACCTCGGAAGAAAGCCGGGAGGACGCCTACGCACTGTGTAAAAACCTCGGCATCAAGATCACGGAGATCTCCATAGACAAAATACTGAAAGTCTATCTCGATGCGCTCAAGCCGGCCTTCAAGGGCCGCAAGCCCGACGCCACGGAGGAGAACATCCAGGCTCGCATAAGGGGCGGCCTGCTGATGGCGCTTTCGAACAAATTCGGCTGGCTCGTTCTGACCACGGGCAACAAGTCCGAGATGAGCGTGGGCTATGCCACGCTCTACGGCGATATGGCAGGCGGCTTCGCCGCGCTCAAGGACGTCTCAAAGACCACTGTCTACGAGCTGGCGGAATGGCGTAACAAGAAAGGCAAAAAGCCCGTGATCCCCGAAAGGGTGCTCTGGAAGGAGCCCTCCGCCGAGCTGGCCCCGGGCCAGAAAGACACCGACTCGCTGCCGCCCTACCCGGTCCTGGACCCGGTGCTCAAGGCCTATGTGGAGGACGAGAGGAGTTTTGAGGAGATACTTCTGCTCGGATGCGCGCCCAAATGCGCAAAGGACGTAATCGGGATGATAGACCGCAGCGAGTACAAGAGGCGGCAGGCCCCGCCAGGCATCAAGATAACCCCAAGGGCGTTCGGAAAAGACCGCCGCTTCCCGATAACGAACAAGTACAAAAGCTACTAGAAACTCACAACAGGGCAACCGGGTTAGGCATGAACGGTTTTAGCCAGTTGCCCTAAGGCAACCTGGGTGCCTCGGAGGGCGATAGCCCGAGAATGAGTGAATGCCTCACCCGGTCGCCCATTCCAGAGATGCCGCTGCTCTTTCTGATTATTTAATATTCGTGATATAATCTAAATCCATGGTACGAACCGTTTTCGCATTTATTTTCGTCGCGTCTCTGGTGTTCGCGGCCCCATCGCTCGCCGAGGAGGGTTTTAAGTTCAGGACAGACCCACAGATCAAGCAGATAACGCCCGGAAAACCCTTAAAGATAAAGCTCAAGCGCTACAGCGACGGCAAGTACACGTGGGAGATATCCGGCGACAGCGTCGAGGAAGTCACCAGGGCCGACGAAGAGCTGCGAAAGAAGTTCGGCGCAAAATAAACCAGCCTATCCGCACGGAGGTCCCTATGAATATGTATTCGGTAGGCGAGATAATCGAGATGGCGGTGCAGACCGAGAGGCTTGGTTACCAGTTCTACACGGAGATGGCCGAAAGGTTCAAGGACGACCAGAAGCTCAGCGAACTCTGCGGCACCCTGGCCCTGAAGGAAAAGAGCCACGAGGCGGTCTTCAATAAGCTCAAGGAAACTGCGGGCGCAGAGGAAATCGAAGGCCCCGAGGAGTTCGGCCAGTACATGAGGGCGCTGGTCGAGAGCGAGTTCTTCATAGGAAAAGAAAAGTCGCTCCCTTCCCTTGAACATGTGACCTCTGTCGACGAGGCCGTGGACTTTGCGCTGGGCTTCGAGAAGGAAACGCTGCTTTACTTCATCGGCCTCAGGAGCATGCTCAACGACACCACGGCCATTGACGGGGTTATAAACGAGGAACGCAGCCACATCGCCTGGCTCAGCAGGTTCAGGGAAGAGCGCTGAAAGGCACGCTCTACATAGTATCCACCCCTATCGGCAACCTCGAAGACATTACGTTCAGGGCACTGAGGGTCCTCAAGGAGGTCGACGTGGTCGCGGCGGAAGACACACGGCATACGGTAAAGCTCCTTAATTATTTCGGGATATCAAAGCCGCTCGTAAGCTACTGGGGCGAGAAAGAAAAGGTTAAGGCCGCGGAGGTTTTACGGAAACTTCGTGAGGGGCAGTCCGTGGCCCTCGTCTCGGACGCAGGCACCCCAGGCATCTCGGACCCCGGCGGGGTGCTCATCAGAAAGGCCCTCGATGAGGGGATGGACGTCGTTCCGGTGCCCGGTCCTTCGGCGCTGGTTACCGCGCTTTCGATATCAGGGCTTCCGACCGAGGTCTTTACGTTCATCGGTTTTCTGCCTTCAAAGAAAAATCAGAGGAAGAAAGCCCTTAAAAACCTTTCGCTTGAGTCCGCCACCCTGGTGTTCTACGAATCCCCGCACCGGGTCATAGACACCCTTATTGACATGGAGGATGCCTTCGGGGGCGAGCGCAGGGTCGCCCTCATCAGAGAGCTTACGAAAATCCACGAGGAAATTTTAAGAGGCGACATCTCAACGGTGCTCGACCGTATCGAGGAGGCCACCATAGCAGGGGAATACGTAATCGTCCTTGAGGGCAGGGCAAAGGGGCATGTCAGCGCGGACGAGGCCCTCTCGGAGGTCCTGTCGCTTATCAAAAAAGGCATGGGCAGGAAAGAGGCGGCAAAGACCGTGGCCAGGCAATACGGCCTTAGCAGCAAGACTCTCTACGACAGGAGCCTCAGGGAATGAAGACCGTCATCATCTGGCTTGCCGTGGTGTTTGTGGTCTCGGTCTACCCGGAAAAGCGCGCGGTACACATCCCCCACGCCGACAAGGTCTTCCACTTCATAATCTATGCCATCACCTGCGCGCTTTTCTTCACAGTGCTTAAAAAGCCCCTTAAAGGTCGTCTTGCTGCAACGCTCGGCCTCTCCGTGCTGCTTGCCTCGTGCTACGGCCTTGTGATGGAGGTTGTCCAGGTCTTTATCGAGGCGAGGGGGTTTTCGCTATGGGACGCCCTTGCAAACGCCCTCGGCGCGGCCCTGGCCGCAGGGGCGATCGCGTTTATAAGGAGGAGGCGATGAAGCTAAGACCGGTCGCGCTGGGCCTTTCGATAGGCGTCCTCTGGGGCGTGATGATGTTCCTGACCACATGGCTTTCGTATTTCACCGGATACGCAAAGCTCTTTCTTGAGATGTTCACGGGAATATATCCCGGCTATACGATAACACCGCTGGGCAGCCTGCTGGCGCTCCTCTACGGCTTTATCGACGGCTTTGTCTTCGGAGCAGTAACAGGCTGGCTCTATAACAGGTTTTCAAAAGGGTCACGGGCCCAGATTTAGAGGGGGTTAATATGTCGCGGGTCTATTTTTCGTCGGCAAGGGTGCATAAATGGAAGTACGGAGACAGCATGCCCGGCAAGCTCGAAAGGCTTCTGCGCGAGACGGGGCTTGAAAAATATTTCGACAAGGACGAATGGGTGGCAGTCAAGACGCACTTCGGCTCCGAGGGGGCGCACAGGGTCGTAAGGCCTATTTTCCTCCGCAAAATTACCGACGCCGTCAAGGAGGCCGGGGCAAAACCCTTTGTGACCGACACCGTGAGAATAAAGGGGCTGGACTACCTGGAGGTGGCCAACCAAAACGGGATAAACCACCTCTCGGTGGGCGCCCCGGTGGTGCTTGCCGACGGCCTTTACGGGCACGACAACCTCATGGTAAAGGCCGGCGAGATCCTGGGAGAGATAGCCGTGGCCTCGGTGATACACGATGTGCCGGCCATGGTCGTCTGTACCCACGTAAAGGGGCAGATCATGTCAGG
>DAOUWH010000239.1 GCA_030667205.1 Nitrospirota bacterium | reverse complement strand
CGCTCCTTTCGTTGTTTACGTAAAGGCGGCCCTCCTCAAGAAAGAGGCGCACCGATTCATCCCCGACCTCAAGCACCTCTATCGATGAGGCCTCGTCGAGCCTGACGAACGCGCCCCCCCGCACGTGGAGTTCGGTCCGTCCGTCCTCGGCGGTCCGGAGCGTGTCGTCTTCCCCGAGGGGCATGTTTACAGTGGCCGCGAGCCAGTCGTCGTCGTTATAGGTGAACACGTCGCCCTCAATAAGCGTTATTCTCAGGGCTCCCGGGTCCTCCGAAAACGCATGCGACGGCAAAAACATCACAAATAAAAGTGCTATCAGTCTAAGGGCTTTCATGGCAACCTCCCGAATGATTTTTCTTAACTGAATTTTATTGGAAAGTTATGAAGGAAGTATGTAGAAAATATGAAAGATTGTGAATATGCGCACCCGATGCGCTTTATGGATAAGCGGACTATGCGTAAACCCGTGAATTACGGCTGAGATTTAAAAAGGCGAGAGGCAGGGGGCTAATAGATGGAGCCTCACCTTCCTGTGCGTTTGTCGATTATAACCTTATCCACGACCCTGCCTCGCGAGGGATATTTGCGGCGCAGCTAAATTCCGCAGAGGATATATACGAGCCGTGCAGGCCCCCCTCATTGAACCGCCGGAGGCGGAAAGCCCTTCAGGATGTTGGTCACAATATCCCGTATGTACTGCTGTGTGATGTTATCCTGAAGCACGCCCTCGGCTGTTCCACGCCAGACAAGTTCTTTCCCTTCCGCTCTGACTATATCTACAAGGAGATTGGCCACCCTGTATTCGTATACGTCCACGCCTCTCCGGTACTCATAAGTCTCGGGGCCAACGGACGTACGTGGATAGTAATGGCCGTGTTCACCGTGGCGGTTCAGATAGGCCGGGTGGTCATAAAAGCCCGAGCTGTAGGCGTATCCGTACTGCTGCACGTCGACCCTTCTCTCGGTCACAGCATGGAGGGCGACAAGGAAGTCCGGGTTATTCGTCTCCTGCCTGTAGCCCTTGGCCTGTAACGCTTTGTCCACGGCAAAACTCATGTTCTTCAGCAGAAGAAGCGTGTCTTTGCCCTTCTTATCGGGGAGAGGCAATATTACGTATGTCTTGAACTGTTCAAAATTTACGGCGGGGTCATACCGCTGCGAGTAGTTCATCCCTCCACAGCTCATAAGCAGAAACACAGCACACATAGCGATAATTACATTTCGCATAACACTCTCCTTGTGTGGAGGACCCTCTCCATTTTATCATAAATAGTCCCGTAAGCTAATAATACAATATATCTGCATTGTTACAATCTCCAATCAGTAAGTAGCATAATGGGCTCATTTGTGTCTTTGCAGCTGAGACACGCATTCTGGCGGGTATTACACAGGGGTATAACTTGGGGGGCTAATAAATCGACCTTATTCTTCCGGTGCGTTTGTCGATTATGACCTTGTCCACGACCTTGCCTTTCTTGTCGAGTATCTCGGCCTCGAAGAAAAGGTCTTTTTCCTTTATTTTCCCGACCTCGACGTCCTTGTCCTTGTAGAAGTCTTCAAGGGCCGCCTTGGCCTCCTTGAGGGTCGAGACAGGCTTTTTCGCGCCGTAGCCCTTTTCCTCGGCAGCCACCTCGAAGGTGCCGTATGGCATGGCCTTTTCCTGCGACTCGGCGGCACCCGGAAAGAGCGCGAGGCCGAAGGCCGCCAGGAGGCTTATAAATAATGTTTTCTTAATTGCAAATTTCATAGCATGAATTATATAGATGACAGCTTCTTAAGGTCAATAGTTTATAAGAACCCTCAAACCCTGGTGCCCTGTAATGAAAAAAGGCGGCCTCCGGGCCGCCTTTTTTCGGGTTATCCGCATTCGAGCTATTTCTGATGGCATTTCGTGCAGTTGCCCGTGGACTCGAACGCCCTGGTGCCGTTGTGACAGGCCCAGCAATACTGTTCCCCTGCATTGTGGTCGGGCATTGTGGCATCAAAGCTGCCGCTCTTCATCTGGAAGACTTTTGGATGACAGTCCATGCACCCCAGGTCTGCGTCCGCGTGCTTCTGCCCGTCAAAGACGACCTTGCCCAGCGAAGTGTCCCACTCCGCGGTCTTGCCCGGCGCAACGGCCATGGCGGCGCCGACTATCGCAAGGATAGCCAGCATAGTGACGGCTAACGTAAGAAATTTCATTTTGACCCTCCTTTCAATAGGTTATACATTCTCTGGAAGTTTTCCCGGCCCGGGAAGTTTTCCCCTTTCGAGAGAATAAGATGTTCTCAGTAACAAGGATAGCAAACAAATGTGATGGGGTCACGAACGAAATGTGAAAAATTGTGAAGGCCTTAAGAAGGCAATAAAACCGTGAACTTCGAGCCTTTGCCCGGCTCGCTCCAGACCTCGACCCTTCCGCCGTGTGCCGCGACGAGCTCCTTTACTATCGTAAGGCCTATGCCGAGGCCGCCCTCGGCCGCCCTGTAAAAACGCTCGAAGACGAGGGGCAGGTCTGCCTCCCTTATCCCGCAGCCGTCATCGGATACTTCTATATTTGTTTCGCCGTTGCCTTTAAGGACCACCACCCGGACGTGCCCGCCCGCACCGGTGGCCTTAAGCGCGTTAATAAGCAGATTGACCATCACCTGGCT
>DAOUWH010000148.1 GCA_030667205.1 Nitrospirota bacterium | reverse complement strand
GGAGTAACGCTTGAGCAGGCCATCGAGAACATCGACATCGGCGGCCCCACCATGCTCCGCTCCGCGGCGAAGAACCACAAGGACGTGGTCGTGGTCGTGGACCCGGCGGACTACGAGCCTATCCTCAACGAAATGAAGGGCAACAAAGGCGAAGTGAGCTATAAAACCTGCTACAGGCTCGCGCGGAAGGTCTTTGAGCACACCTGCAACTACGACACCCTTATAGCCGAGTACCTCCGCGACAAGGAGGAGGACAAGGAAGACTTCCCGCAGACCCTCACCATGACCGCAAGGCTCGGCGCGACGCTGCGCTACGGCGAGAACCCTTTTCAGAAGGCGGCCTTCTACGTCGAGAAGTCCGACGGCTACCTCTCGCTGGCCGAAGCAAAGCAGCACCAGGGCAAGGAGATGTCCTTCAACAACTACTACGACGGGCACAGCGCCCTCGTGCTGGCCCTTGAGTTCGACAGGTCCGCCTGCGCCATCATCAAGCACAACAACCCCTGCGGCGTGGCCGTGGGCAGCGGGGCGGCGGACGCCTACGTTAAGGCGCTAAAGACCGACCCGATAAGCGCCTTCGGCGGGGTGCTTGCCTTCAACTGCGAGGTGGACGGAGCCGCCGCGGAGGAGATGGCCAAACTCTTCATAGAAGTGGTGATAGCACCGAAGTTCACTGACGAGGCCTTAAGTGTCTTCGGCGAGAAGAAGAACGTAAGGTTGCTTGAGCTTCCGGGGATGGATAAGCCTTTAAAAGGTTTCGACGTAAAGAGGATAGCCGGGGGCTTCCTGATTCAGAACTGGGACACCATGCGCGTGGACGTGCGCTCGCTTAAGGCGGTCACCAAGCGCCAGCCCACCGCCGACGAACTGGACGGCCTGGAATTCGGCTGGCGCGTGTGCAAGCACGTCAAGTCCAACGCCATAGTCTATGCCTACAAGGACATGACCGCCGGCATCGGCGTGGGCCAGACCAGCAGGGTATTCGCCGCGCGCACCGGCGCGCAGAACGCCGTGCTGGAGCTTAAGGGCTCGGTGGTGGCCTCCGACGGGTTCTTCCCGTTCCGCGACGGCCTGGACGAGCTCCACGAGCAGGGCGTAACCGCCGTGATACAGCCCGGCGGCTCGGTCAAGGACGACGAGGTCATAGCTGCCTGCGACGAGCACGACATGGCCATGCTCCTGACCGGCGCACGGCATTTCAAGCACTAAGCGAATGGGAACGTTGTCTTGCCCCAAATGTTCGGGAAAGGCTCTCGGGAAACGCGGCATCCTGATATGGGTCGGCGCCATACTGTTATTCCCCATTGGGCTGATGCTCCTTTTACTAAAGCCGACATACACGTGTGAGGCTTGCGGTTTCAATTTTAAGGCTTAAGTAAACAGAAAGGTATTTTTTTAAAAAAGCGATATGAAGGTACTCGTTGTTGGCGGAGGCGGCAGGGAGCACGCGATAGTGTGGAAGCTCTCGCAGTCAAAGCACGTTGATAAGATATTCTGCGCCCCCGGCAACGCCGGAATCTCGGAGTTTGCCGAGTGCATAGACACAAAGCCTGCTGACCTGGACGCCCTCCTTGATCTGGTCAAGCACGAATGGATAGACCTCACCGTGGTGGGCCCCGAAGACCCCATGGCAAGGGGCATCGTGGACCTCTTCGAGAGGGAGGAACGAAGGATACTGGGCCCCACGAAGGCCGCCGCACGGCTTGAGTCCTCGAAGGCCTTTTGCAAGGACTTCATGAAGCGCTACAACATACCCACCGCCGAGTACAGGACCTTCCCCTCCTACATGCAGGCCGAGGAATACATAAGGATGAAGGGCACGCCCATCGTGGTGAAGGCCGACGGCCTTGCCGCGGGAAAGGGCGTTATCGTGGCCCAGAGCCACGAAGAGGCCATAGAGGCGCTGCACCTTATAATGAGGGAAAGGGCCTTTGGTTCGGCAGGAGACCGCGTGGTGGTCGAGGAATGCCTCGTTGGTGAGGAGGCCTCCTTCATGGCGTTCGTGGACGGGCGCACGATACTTCCGATGGTAAGCTCGCAGGACCACAAGCAGGTGTTCGATGGCGACGAAGGCCCCAACACCGGCGGCATGGGCGCCTACAGCCCCGCCCCCGTGGTCACGCCCGAGGTCGAGGCCCGCATCATGAAGAAGGTGATGGTGCCCACGCTTAAGGGACTGCGGTCCGAGGGCATAAAGTACAAGGGCATACTCTACGCCGGGCTTATGATTAAGGACGGCGAGCCCTACGTGCTGGAGTTCAACTGCCGCCTCGGCGACCCCGAGACCCAGCCCATCTTGCAGAGGCTGGATACGGATCTGGTGGACATCGCCCTCGCGATAACGGACGAGAAGCTCCGTGAGATAGACCTCAAGTGGAAGCCCGGTGCCTCTGTGTGCGTTGTGCTTTCGGCGGGGGGCTACCCCGGAAGCTACGAAAAGGGGATGCCCATCAAGGGGCTCAAGGAAGCGGGAGAGCTTTCCGATACCGTGGTCTTTCACGCCGGCACCGCGTTTAACGACGGCGAGGTTGTTACCTCCGGCGGGCGGGTGCTGGGCGTTACGGCGCTGGGCGCCGACATAGAGGCGGCAAAGGCCAGGGCCTACGAGGCGATAGGCAAGATTAGCTTCGATGGGATGCACTACCGCAAAGACATTGCCGACAAGGCGATAAGGAGGGCATTGTGAAAGTTTTGATACTCATGGGGTCGGAGTCTGACCTGAAGGTGATGGAGAGGTGCAAGGCCCAGCTCGACGAATTCGGTATACCCTCTGAGATGACAGTAGCCTCTGCCCACCGCAGTCCCGAGCGCGTGCTTAAGCTCGTCAAGAGCGCCGAGCGAAAGGGCGCCGAGGTTATAATCTGCGGCGCGGGCATGGCCGCGCACCTTGCGGGCGTTGTGGCCTCGCACACGATACTTCCAGTAATAGGCGTGCCGCTTTCCGTCGCGCCCCTTAACGGGCTTGACGCCCTTTTATCCACCTTCCAGATGCCCCCCGGGGTGCCCGTGGCCACGGTCTCGATCGGCAAGGCCGGGGCGAAGAACGCCGCCGTGCTTGCCGCCCGGATAATCGCGCGTTCGGACAAGGACCTCCAGCGGAGGCTCCGCGCCTTCCGCAAAAAGCAGGCCGCCGAGGTCGAGAAGCAGGCCAAGGGGATTGGGTAGGGGGAGGAGTGCCTTAGCTGCAAGTTTCTTCCTGTAAGACGCAGTTGCAAAGCATTCTTAGATGGGGTAGATTTCAAATTGAAGTTATTGAATGTTGGAGTCCGGTCTCAAGGAGGGAACTGAAATGTATGCGGCAAAAACTGACAGATGGTATCTGGAAAGAATACTCGCCTGTATTGCAGGCATTGTTACACTGTCGAGCGTTGTCCTTGCCTTGATCCATAGCCCGTACTGGCTGCTTCTGGCAGCGTTTACCGGCCTGAATGAAATCATGTTTGGTATCGCAGGTTTCTGTCTTACTTCGAACATCCTGTATGCATTAGGGGCAAAACCACGATTGCCGCAGAAATACCAGAGATAATCCAGCAGGAGTGTGTGAAGTGCTTCCTGAAATACACATCAATAGGCAGGTTATAATCTTGATACTTATAACCTGCAATTCTCAGAAGTGAGGATATGTTTTCTCATGGCAGTCTATAAGGCAGACAACAATTGCAAATAAGCAGATCTGCTATCTTGAGTCAAGTCAGTTTATTTTGTGTATGTCTAATCCAGAGGTTACATGACCACTGAGATTTAGTTCTCTGAGGTGCGGCGTAGAGTTATATGCAGAATCTCCCCTGGGCTCCAGAGGCGCATACGAGGGCCCCATGTACCAGTGCCTCTGCACACTATTACTGACATCCCGCTTATAAAATGCTTTCCTTCAATCAGTGGATACCTTCTCTTGACCAGGTAATCGAAGGGCCATATCTGCCCTCCATGTGTATGGCCACTGAGCATAAGCCCTACGCCACTTTGAGCTACATGGGCAAAATCTTCGGGAGAATGCGACAGGAGAACGGTAGCTCCTCCAGGGGGCTTTCCCCTCAGGGATTCGATGACAGGACTGCCGCTATTGCCAGAGCGGTAGTGGTCCCTGAGGTCATTGACCCCTGCAAGGTAAAACCCCGGGATGGGTTCGGTCCATTCGTTTCTTAGCACCTTGATACCGTTATTATTGATAAGCCTGATGAATAAATCATCGTCTCCATGTGTATCATGGTTGCCTGGCACGGCCCATACACCCAGAGGCGCCGAGAGTTTGCGGAAAAGAGAAAGCAATTCATCCCCAGGGGGCTCATGCCCTTCGAGTATATCCCCCAGAAGCACTATCATATCAGGCTTGAGAGCTTGGACCCTTGAGATTACACCCTGCAACCATCTCGCTCCGATGAGCGAGCCTAGATGCAGGTCGGACACCCCGACTATTACACGCCCGTCCATTTCCTTTGGCAGGCCAGAGAGGTAAACATCATACTTCTGAACTGTGGGTGGTCTTAGGCCCTGAAATAGGGCGAGGAGGGAAAGGGTTAATCCCACAAGTATTGCGATGGTGCGCAGCCGTGCCACTGCCCCCTTCATCAGAAGTCCGAACACTGTAACGATATCGACGAAAAGGATGCTTACGCTTACAAGAAACAGCACGGCCATCCAAGTCAGTCCTATAAACTCGAGTGTTTCCGCCAGAAGGCCAGTGCTGCCATGTCCATACATTCGCTCCAGAAGGAACAAGGCCCAT
>DAOUWH010000042.1 GCA_030667205.1 Nitrospirota bacterium | reverse complement strand
GTACCTCGCAAAAATACACGGCTCCGACAGGGTCCTTCATATAGGAGGTGAATGATATGGGTGACGTAAAACTCGCTTTCGTAGTGCAAACGCCCCAGTACAAGGGCGAGTCATCGAGGCTCGGGATAACCCACGCCATCTCCTACCAGGTCGTCGAGATACTGCTTGATGACGGCGATATCGTGACCCCGACCCTGTGCTTTGTAGGCGAAGGGCTTCTCGGCCTCGTCAAGGACCAGAAGGCCATGGAAATGTACGGCATAACGAGCACAGAGTCTCATATGAAAAATACCCTTTTAGTTGACCTCGAGGTCCTCGTGTGTAAGGAAGACGTTGAGAAGTACGGCATACCCGAAGACTCGTTTCCCGATGCCGAAGAGATGGGCGCCGACGTCAACATAAAGATCGTGCCCTATGCCGATATCCAGAAGGTAATGGAAGACTCGAAACACGTGTTGTTATTTTAATTTAAGGAGGAAGCAAAGTATGGGAGAACTTAGCGACAGAACGCCTGACAAAGAGCTGGACGTCCTTGGCAGGGTCTGCCCTTATCCGCTCGTGCTGACGAAGAAGAGCCTCGAGAAAATGGAATCAGGCCAGGTACTGAAGGTCCTCAGCGACGCCCCCGCATCGGCGGAAGATTCCTTGCCGAAGTGGGCGGAAAAAGGCGGACACAAGTTCGAGTCCGTCAAGACCGGCGAGCAGTGGGAGATTTACATCGAGAAGGCTTAGTCCCGGAACGTTCAGGACACATAAAAAAAGAGGGGCCGAATCGGCCCCTCTTTTTTGCTTAAATCACATCTCTGTGATAGTTATTGAGTCCGAGGAGCAGACGCCAAGGCAGCTCTCGCAGTTCTCACACTCGCCGCCGGCGTCGACGGTGGCTTTGCCGTCGGTCATCTGTAATACCTCATTAGGGCAGATGTCCACGCACTCCTCGCAACCCTCGCACGTCTCGGCGTTAATAGTAACCAGAAACATAAGGGAAATACCTCCTGAAGGATTTTCGTATATTTTATAGCATCGGGGCTCAAAACCACAACAACTACAAAAAAGGCGGGTGAGGCGCCGCCTCACCCGCCTTTTGGAACCCGTATTATATCTCTGTGATAGTTATCGAGTCGCTCGGGCAGACGGAGAGGCAACTCTCGCAGTTATCGCACTCGCCGCCCGCGTCGGCAGTGGACTTGCCGTCGGTCATCTGTAATACCTCATTGGGGCAGATGTCCACGCACTCCTCGCAACCGTCGCAGGTCTCGGCGTTAACGCTGACCATGATCATTCGACTTCACCTCCTTAATATGAGAAATTATTTCATAAACAGGGCCCTTCCGGGGAAGGGCCCTGTGATGTCTCTTGTGCTATCTAAGCCCCCTTATGCCTCCTTCGAGGGTTCGGCATGCGCAGGGACACTCTTGACCGACACGGCAATCTTGTAAAGGGCAGAGAGTATGAAAAACCCGATTGCCCATACCCCGAGGGTTATCATTATCTCGTTGGCCTTGGGCAAATACTCCGTTACATGCTCGGTGGGGGTTGGTACGAACCCGCCGAGGATCAGCCCTATGCCCTTGTCTATCCAGAACGAGGTAAACAGCATGATGCACGCAAGGAACAGTATGCCTTCGCTTTTCTTGGCCTTTGTCAGCAGAAGGAGTATCGAGCCTATCGCCAGCACCGCGGAGGTCCACATGAAGGGCACGAGGTTGTTATATCCGTGCAGCCCTACAAACATGTACGTAAGCGCGTGCTCGTGCGAGGGGATGTTCGAATAGAACACCGTAAAGAACTCCAGGCCCATAAAGAACACGTTGGCTATCGCCGCATAGGTCACTATGGTCGCAAGCGTTCTTATTGCCTTGCTCCCGACGTCGTAGTTGGCGTACTTCCTCACTATGAACACCAGGATTATCAGGAGCGCCGGGCCGCTTGAGAACGCCGAGGCCAGGAACCTGGGGGCCAGTATCGCCGTAAGCCAGAGGTGCCTGCCGGGAAGGCCGGCATAGAGGAACGCCGTGACCGTGTGGATGCTGATAGCCCAAGGTATTGAAAGGTAGATGAAGGGCTTTATCCACTTCGGCGGAGGCACGTCCTTGCGCTCGCACTCAAGCACTACCCAGCCGCAAAGCAGGTTCAGCCCGAGATACCCGTTAAGCACGATCATGTCCCAGAAAAGCACTGAACCCGGCGTTGGGTGCAGGATAACATTCAGGAGCCTCATGGGCTGCCCAAGGTCCACCACGATAAACAGCATGCACATCACGACCGACGCTATGGCCAGGAACTCGCCGAATATGACGATCTTTCCGAACGCCTTGTAGTCGTGCAGGTAGTACGGTATTACAAGCATCACCGCCGATGCCGCCACACCAACCAGGAACGTAAACTGGGCTATGTATATGCCCCATGAGACGTCCCTGCTCATGCCCGTAAGGGTCAGGCCGGTCTGGAACTGCCGGAGGTATGCAAGAAATCCAAGCCCGATAATCACGGCAAGGAAGAGCATCCATGTCTTGTACCGGGCGCTTCCAGTGAGAGCTTTTTCAAGCATTCTTATACACCTCCGATTATGTAATAGGCGTTAGGCTGAGTGCCCAGCCCGGGCTTGCGCCTCAGGGTGTAGTTGGTACGAAGGACCTCCCTGACCTCGGAGCCGGGGTCGTCGATGTCGCCGAAGAACATCGCGCCGGTGCCCTCCTGGGCCTCCACGCACGCGGGGATAAGGTCCTTTGCGAGCCTCTCGACGCAGAAGTTGCATTTCTCCACAACACCCTTCGTCCTTGTGGGGAACTCGCGGTCCAGCCTCTCATCTTTCAGGACCTCCCTCGGGTCCCTCCAGTTGAAGCTCCTCGCCCCGTAGGGGCAGGCGGCCATGCAGAACCTGCAGCCTATGCAGCGGTGGTAGTCCATCGCCACGAGGCCGTCGAACTCCCTCTTGTACGTGGCCTTCGTGGGGCACACACGCACGCAGGGCGGGTACTGGCAGTGGTTGCACATGAGGAGGAAAGGCTTCTCCTTTACGCTGTCCTTTACGAACGGGTGTTCGGTACCCGGAAAGGTGTTTTCGTATTTCTCGGTCCAGAGCCATTTGATTTCGTCCTTGGGGTTGCGGAAATCAGGGACGTTGTGGATTTTATGGCAGGCCTCTATGCTCTTTTTGTAGGCCGCCTCGGACCTGAACTTGCTCACGTCTATAACCATGGCCAGCCTCTTGACGCCCGGAGCGGCCGCAGGGGGCTCCGAGGCATCGAGCAGTCCCGGACGAATAAGCTCGACGGTCGTGAAGCCGCCAAGGCTTATCAACGACGTCAGGCCAGCCATCTTGAGAAACTGTCTTCTGTCCATACTCATACCCCCCCTTCCTTTTCCTCAGGCACTATGTGGCAGTCCCAGCAGTAGGGCTTCACGGCCATGTAATTGTGACATTCGTCGCAGAACTTCTTCTTGTTCGAATGGCATTTCATGCAGGTGTTCTGAAGGCTGATGTCGATCTCCTTGCCTTCGGAATTCTCATAAACCCTGTCCCCGTCACGAAGCGCCTGGTCCCTCCAGCTGTCGATGAAGACCATATGCGAGGTCCTCATAAATTCCTTTGGTTCCACGCACTTTCTGTCCTTTTCTTCCATTTCCTGTATCTCGGGGGTGTCGGTCTTGGGGTCGGGCTTCTCGCCCGGCTTGGCCATGCCCAGGATAAACGGCGACAGCATAAGCCCCACAAAGATGACAAGCCCCGTGATTATCTTTCCTCCGTCATAGAGCTTCATTCCGACCCCTCCTCTCCGGCCGCCCCGGCGGCCTCTTCCTGTGGCTCCTGGACCGCGATGCTCTCGGCGGCCTCCTCGGCCTCTTCTTCCTCTTCCATACCGGGAATGTCCTCGCCGCGGAGGTCGACGGTCCTCTTGCCCTGGCCCTTAAATACCATTGCATTGGCCACAAGTTCGTGGACACCGGCTACCGCCACGCCGGGCACCCAGTAGTCCATGGATGACGTAAGGGCCGCCCTGTCGATGGCGCAGATGTTAGCCAGAAGGTTTACGCCGTGCTTTTCGTTGACGTATTTCACCGCGTTTGCCCTTGGCAGGCCTCCCTTCATCCTCAGGTCCATGTTCTCCGAGGCGTTAAGGCCCGAGCCGCTACCGCAGCAGAAGGTCTGCTCCCTTATCGTGTTTTCGGGCATATCGAAGAAGTTGTTGCAGACGCTGTTGATGACGTAGCGGGGCTCGTCCATGAAGCCCATGCCCCTTGCGGTATTGCACGAGTCGTGGTATGTAACAGTAAGGTGGTCGTTGCGGCTGGGGTCGAGCTTGAGCTTGTTGTTCTTTATCAGGTCGGCGGTGAACTCAACGGCATGTATCATCTTGAGCTGTTTGGCGTTGTCGAACCTCGTGCCCGTAATCGGCGAGACCGGAACTTCGAGGAAGTCCGCCGGGCCGTTCCATGTGTCCATGTACTGGTTCAGCACCCTCCACATGTGGCCGCACTCGCCGCCGATAATCCACTTTACGCCGAGCCTCTTGGCCTCGGCGTACATCTTGTAATTGAGCCTCTTGGCCATCTCGTTCGTCGTGAAGAAGCCGAAGTTTCCGCCCTCCGAGGCGTATGTGCTCCAGGTGTAGTCCAGCCCGAGTTCGTGGAACATCAGGAGGTAGCCCATGCAGGTGAACGTGCCGGGGTCGGCGAAGAGGTCACCCGAAGGGGTTATGAACAGTATCTCGGCCCCCTTGCGGTTGAACGTGGGCTCGACCTTCACGCCCGTGTACTCCTCGATGTCGTCGATCATGTACTCGAGGCTCGACATTATGGCGTGGGGCTCGAGCCCCAGGTGGTTGCCCTTGTGGTAGCAGTTGTTCACGGGGCCCGTTATCCAGGCGATATTGCAGCCCAGGAGGTTTAAAAGCTCCCTGCCGATGATGGTTATCTCGGCGGTGTCTATGCCGAAAGGGCAGAACACCGAGCAGCGCCTGCACTCCGTGCACTGGAAGAAGTAGTACCACATCTCCTTGAAGACGTCCATCGTGAGTTCCCGCGCGCCGGCGAACTTGCCCAGTATCTTTCCGGCGGTCGTGAATTCCCTGCGGTAGATGGACCTGAGGAGCTCGGCCCTCAGGACGGGCATGTTCTTGGGGTCGCCGGAGCCGAGGAAGAAGTGGCACTTGTCGGCGCAGGCACCGCAACGTACACATATGTCCATGAAGACCTTGAGGGTGCGGTACTTTTCAAGCCTCTCCCTCAGGCCCTCGATTACGATTTCCTTCCAGTTCTCCGGCAGTTTCCAGTCCTCTTCGCCGGGGTTCCATTCCCTGGGGTTCGGAAAGCCGATGCCATCGAGGTCCTTGGCCTTTGCGCCCCAGCAGAAATTGCCCGGCTTTATCTCAGTCGGAGTGTCCATCCACCCCGGCCATTGCGGGGTGAGGTCAATCTTCTGTATAAGTTCTTCAGGTTTGGGAGTTCCCATTTATATCATCACTCCTTTTCCACCGGCAGGCCGGATTCCTTCATCTTCTCCCTGAACTCGTCCTCATACGCCTCGTATGTATGGACCTTTACGTCGTAGTTCCAGGGATTTTCGTGCCGCTGCCTGCGGTTGTTATTTGCAAGGTTACGCGTGGGGCTCAGGAAGACGCCGCCCATGTGCATGAGCTTCGAAAACGGAAAGTACATACGCAGGGTGCTTACGATGAACATGTGGATGTAGAAGAGGACGCCGATGCCTTCCGGCACCACCGGTTTTAATGTCACAAGTCCCATGGCAAGCTCCTTGATGCCCACGACGTGGATCCTTATGAAATACCTCATGAGCACGCCGGTAATCGCTATGCCCAGTATCAGGAAAAGCGGGAAGTAGTCCGCCGGAAGAGAGATGTATCTCACCTGCGGTATTATGACCCTCCTGATGAACAGGTAGGTGACAGCACTGATTATCACCACGTCGGTGATGTAAAGAAGCGGGGCCCCCACCTGCAGGAACCCGTCAAGGCCCTCAATGGCCTGCACGAGCACCGGCACATCGGCGAAGAAGAACCTCAGGTGCCTCAGCACGATAACCAGGAACGACCAGTGGAAGGCCAGCCCCGCCAGCCAGAGCCATTTGTCCGACCCGTACGCGAGCCTCGGGCCGTCCCTGAGCTCCGTCTTGGTGTTGCGGAACAGCGAACGGAACAGGAGCACCTCAAGCAGCATCCTCCCTACCACCTGCCCGGTCGTATCCGGGTTATCAAACTTGTCGTGGTTTATCCACGGGAAAGATTTCATCTGCCCCGAGGTAGTGGGAATGCGAAAGGGCACCGGAACCTTTGCCCAGCCCAGGACCTTTAAAGTAAAGCCTACTATAAAGGTCGCGATGGCGGCATACGGTATGATCACCCCGAACAGGTACTGGAGGTTGGCGCCCCCAACCCCCCCCAGGGCAATCAAAACAAGTGTCAAAACTGCGACTAACGAAAATCCAAGTCCCATATGACTTACCCCTCTATTCTTACTTTAGCTACCGTTTCCACCAACCGGGCCGGACCCGGGATCCCCTGCCTCGCTTACCAGATTGGCCTGCTTAAGGAGCCTGAAATGCATGCTCTTTAGCTCCTTAGCCTTAAGGTCGTAAATTTTTTCCCTGCACGCCATATAGATGTCGAAGCATCCAAGGGCAAGCTCGTCTATCCTTGTCTCAAGCTCTAAAAGCTCCCCGGAAAGATGCTGGCCCTGGGCCTTCTTTCTTATTACCTCCTTAAGGCTGAAAATGAACCTGATCGACTGGGACGCGGTAAAGTCCTGGATGGCCTTAATCCTGACAAGGCCATCCATCGAGCGGTATACGTCCGCAGGGTCCCTGTCCTCGACAAGATGCCCGAGGACCGCTTCCATGGCCTCGGAGATGGCATGTCCGACTGGGTTGGCGAACCTGTTGGTCTGATTTTTTAAAAACTTCGCGGTATCGGGTGGATATGCCTGAATTATCAGGTTAAACCACTCCCTGGTGATTTCTTCTCTTTTTTCTGAGAGGAGACTATCAAGCTCCATACAGGAAATCAGACCACCCCTTAATGTACTTGCCGGCACGGGTTATAGGCCGGCACGGGGGTCAGAACAGCGCCTCTGCCCCCACCCCGTTAGTTTCCGGCCAAGCCGGATGAGGCGTGTGAAACGGGTCTACCCCGTTTCACACGCTGAAAAACGTATCCTTATTACACGCAGCCTGTCGGCTTCGGAAGACCCGCGTACCTGCAGGCCTGCTTTGCCGGGCCACCCGGATAGAGCTGGTAGAGATACTTTGTGTTGCCCTTTTCCTTACCCATCGCCTTGCCGATTTCCTTAACGAGTATCTTGATCATCGGTGCGATCTGGTACTTCTGGTAGTAATCTCTGAGGAAGTTGATTATCTCCCAGTGCTCATCTGTCAGTTTAATGTCGTCCTGGTCGGCAAGAAACTGGGCAAGACCTTCGCTCCAGTCACCAAGATTGATAACGTAACCGTCGTCGTCAACCTCTATCTGCTTGCCTTCAAATTCAATCTGCGGCATGTCGTTCCTCCTCCTTTTAAATTAAAGTTAATCTTTGATGCCTCTGCTGCGTTCTTAATAGTTTTATAGTCTACTTTCAAGCACCCCTGAAAAGTCAAATCAAAACTAGCAGGAATTCAAAATAATACAGAAAAGCATGCTGGGTCAAATTAAAAAAACTTATTGCCTGTTTGTATATTCTTATGTGAAACCCGCCTCTTCCCCCCAGTCCCCGGCAAACATCACGGTTCTCTGCGGGATTTGACATTTCGGCCATAATTCCTATAATGTTTAATACTATGCAGCAGACGGCACTTCAACTAATATTGCAAGCGGGATATGTCGTCAAGGGCGCTCTCCTGTTACTGCTCTTTTTCTCGGTGGCCTCCTGGGCGATAATTCTGTATAAATATCGCTACATTTCGGTTGCCCGCAAGGAAACCGCCGAGTTCCTGGCGGCCTTTCGCGCAAGCCGCAAGCCCGATAAGCTCTACACCACGGCCAAGCGCCACAGGCTGAGCCCGATTTCCAATATTTTCAAGGCCGTATACAGCGAAAGCTCTTATAACAACCGTGCCGAGGTAAGGCGGGCCCTCCGCAGATACAGCGCCCTCGAGTCCTCAAAGCTCGAGCATTATCTGGGCTTTCTCGCCACAACCGGCTCCAGCACCCCCTTCATAGGGCTCTTCGGCACCGTCTGGGGCATCATGAACGCCTTCCGCAATATCGGCACGACGGGGACCGCATCGCTCGCCGTGGTCGCCCCCGGCATAGCAGAGGCCCTCATCGCAACGGCGATGGGCCTTGTGGCCGCAATACCCGCTGTCATAGCATATAACTATTACCTAGGCAGCACGCGCGGGATAGTAGTGGAGATGGAGGATTTCTCGGAGGAGATCCTCGACCTGGTCGCAGGAAAAAGCGGAAATGATTGATAAGATAAGGACCTCGATGTCCGAGATCAACGTCACCCCCCTGGTGGACGTGATGCTCGTACTCCTTATTATATTCATGGTCACGGCACCGCTTCTTCAGCAGGGCATCGACGTGGACCTGCCCCAGGCAAAAGGCAGGGATCTGCCCTCGGAGCAAAGGGTCACCCTCTCCATAAACAGAACAGGCGCCATATTCATGAACCGCAACAAGGTCACGATGGAGGAGATGCGCGTTAAGCTCGGGGCCATAAGCAAGCTCAACCCCAACGTCTTCCTGAAGGCCGACAAGGACGTGCCATATGGTCTTGTCGTCGAGGTCATGGGAGAGGTAAAGGAGGCAGGCATAGAGAAACTCGGCATGATCACCGAGCCGAGAATCACCCTGAGATGATTGATCCCGGCCTCAAAAAGGCTGCCGCAGTCTCGTTCGCCCTCCACATGCTGTTCGCAAGTCTCGCATTCATAACGATTGGAAGAGCGCCCACTTTCGTCATGCCCTCGCCCTACGTCGTGAGCCTGGTCTCCCCGGGGAAGTCGGCGCTCAAGACCTCGAGGATCCCGCCTTCCAAAAAAATAATCGCGCCTGCCAAGGTGGAAGAGGAATTGCCCGTTGAAAAACCCTCGGTAAGGGCGGTGAAAGAGCCCCCGGAGAAGGCCTTTAAAGAATACTCCAAGGACAAAATAGCCGCGCTCAGGGCCCAGAAAGAGCACAAGGAGTACCTTGCGGACAGGAAAAATGCCTTATTGGCAAAGCAAAAACTCGCCGACGTGAAAAAGATTGGCGAGGCCAAGTCAGCGGTCTCGGTAACCGCAAAACCCACAGGCGGGGAGCCCGGCGCGGGGGAAGGCACTATTGTCAGCAACTACACCGATATGTTAAGTTCACTCATACAACAGGAATGGGTATTCTTTGATACGGACTCAGGAAATATCTTTGCTATTATTTCCGTACGCATCTCAAAAAACGGCGCTTTACAAATAACAAAGGTCGAGAGGGCATCCGGAAACGCCATCTTCGACCGCTCGGCCTTGAGGGCCATACAGAAGGCAAGCCCGGTTCCTCCGCCGCCTTACGAGATGGAACTGGGGGTCCGCTTTATACCGATAAGTGAGTAAAAAATATACATATAAGACTGTTTTGCACCCCATTATGGGAATACTCGCGCTCATGTGCCTTTTAATCCCTTTAAGCCCACAGAAAGCTATGGGCAAGGTCTATATCGACATCACCTCGCCCCGGCAGCAGGTAATCATAGCCATAAGCAGGCTGGCCGGGCCCTACGGGGACGATATCTCGGACATTCTGGGCAACGACCTCGAATATACGGGGGTTTTCGTCCCGATCGAGAGGGCGGCCTTTATCGAAAAGCCGCGCCAGGACTTCAACCCCGAGAACTGGTCCGTCCTGGGCGCGGAGGTCGTCGTGAAGGGCCACGTCAGGAAAACCGGCGAGAACATCTCGGCAGTGGTAACCGTATACGACGTGTTTGACGGCAGAAAAATCCTCAAAAAACTCT
>DAOUWH010000233.1 GCA_030667205.1 Nitrospirota bacterium | reverse complement strand
GCTTCATTCGGCGACGGCTCTTCAAGTCTTCTCTTGAAGAACATCTCCTTTTTGCCGCCTTCTTCCTCTACCACGCAGACAAGCTCCCATCCTGCCTTGCCAAGGATATTCATCAAGTTTTCGTAATGGATGATATTCCCGGCCTTTATATGCTCTTCCTCCTCCGTGCGAGAGACGGAAAGGCAGGGTTCCTGGAACATCTCTCTGAAAGCTTCGGGGCTTAATTTGACATTAACGTAGCCCCTGCTACTTATATCGTAGTGCCGATATTCCCACTTTTCCACTGGAGCCCGCCGGGTATTGATCTTACCCAAAGGCTATTACAGCGGAATGGTTCTGTCAACAGGCGCTTATTTCTCCCTCAGCCGCAGGGGTGTGCCGTCCTCGATTGCCTCGTCCGGGTGGGTGATGACCATCTCTCCTGCCTTAAGCCCCTTAAGGACCTCGGCGGTGAGGCCGCTTCGGTGGCCGAGCGTGACCTGCCGGAGGTGTGCCCTGCCGTTTTCCATCACGAACACCGCCCATCCTTCTTTGTATCTGAATAGCGCGCTTGAGGGCACCCGAAGCACGTCCTGGCCCTCCCATATAATGAAGCTCGCCTCCACGCGGTAGCCGTCGCCGAGGCGCGACCACTCTTCAGGCGGCGATGTGATGTCGGCGATGACCAGCACCCTTTGTTCCTCCACGCCGAGGGCCGAGACCTTCGTAAAGCCCACAGGCTCCACAACGCGCACCTTGCCCTCAAGCGGGGTGTCGCCTCCCCAGCGCTCAAAGAGTACCCGAGTGCCGGGCCCCATGCGCACGGCGTCGTCGGAGAGTACGTCTACTTCTACCTCTATCGCCTGCGGGTCGCCCACGGTTATTAATGCCTCGCCCGCCTGTACTACCCCCTCGCTTTTGTGGTGGACCTTTAAGACGTGTCCGTTAACCGGTGTACGGATTTTTACCTTCTCTAAGCCTTTGGTGCCGTTTTCGGCGGCGGAGTAACTGAGCGCCGTGCGTGCCTCTTCAAGCTCGAACCCCGCCACATCGACCGCGAACTCTGCCGAGCGAAGTTTTGCCAGTGCGTGGTTGGCCCGTGTCTCGGCCTGATCGAGGTCGTCTTTCGATACAAAGCCGCGCTCGGTGAGCTGTCGTAGACGTTTGAGTTCCAACCCGGCGTAATCGGATTCCGCCCCGGCGGCATGCGCCTCTTCCACCGCGGCGTCAAGGGCGGCCCCGGCGGCTTCGATGCGTGCCTCGGCCTCGGCCCTTGTGCGGGGGTCGAGCACCTCCGAGCGAAGAGGCTCAAGCTCGGCGGCCACATGTCCTTTTTTAAGCGGGTCTCCGACTTCAAGCTCGATGCGGCGTGCAAAGCCGGCAACGGGCGCGGAGATAACGAAGCGGTCCATGACCCGCGTTTTCCCCTCTTCCTCTACCGTAACCCTGAGCGGCCCGCGCATAACCTCTGCGGTGTCAACCGCAACCGGCTTGGGCATAAATCCGTGGACGATGGCTGCTACGACCAGCGCTGCAAGGGCGATTACGATGATCTTTCTGCGCAACTTCATATTAAGGCTACTCCTTTGTCTTCAGTACCGCCACGAGGTCCAGGCGGTCAAGCTTGCGTCGCACTGCCAGTCCGGATATGCAGGCCGACACAAGCACCACCGCCGCCGAAAACGCATATGTGCTGGGCTCCAGCACCAGGGGTATCCTGAAAAGGTCTGTCTGGAGCGTCGTGACGATATACGCGCACAATCCCCTGCCGATAAGAAACCCCAGGGGGATGGCCGCAAGCGTGAAGATCGCCAGCTCCCCAAGCAGGATATAAGATATCTCCCCCCGTGTAAACCCCAGCACGCGGAGGCTCGCAAGCTCCCTGCTTCGCTCCGAAAGGGCGATGCGCGCGCTGTTGTAGACCACGCTTGAGGCGATGGTGGTGGCAAGCACGATGATTATGAACGCGTAAATAAGCACCTGCTCGCTCAGGGTCTCGCGGAAGTTCCGTATCTCGTCCATGCGGTTTTCAATGGCGGCAACACGCGGCATACCATTAAGGGTATCATAAATCTTGGGCAGATATATCGGGTCCACTGCCAGATATGCCCCCGATATGGCGTTGCCCTCGCGCATGAGCCTGTTCAGGGCGCCGAGCTCCATGTAGCCCGATACCCCGATGTACTGGCTTACGAGCGCTGCCACCTGCACCTCTCTTACGGGCCTGCTGCCTTCAAGCACCTCGACGGTCAATTTGTCGCCCGGCCTTACGCCGAGGATCTTGCCCAGGTGGTCCGTAAGCACTATCCCGGCGGGCGGCACGTCGAAGGGTTTTAAATCATCGTCCAGCAACCGGTAAAGGTCTCCCCCGGATTCCACGCCCTGGATTGAGGTGCGATAGCTCCTGTGCCCGTACCTCAGCTTGGCGGGCACCGAACGGTACGCCTCGCCGTAAGTAACCCCGGGGATGCTTAAAAGCTCGTAGATGGCCTTCCTCGATGTCGGCTCGAAGAAGTTTACCGAGATGTCTTCGCGATGGGCAAGCCCGTACTCTATATCCACCATGAAGTTTACGGAGTCTTCGAAGAACCAGCCGAACATCAATATGGCGCAGGCAAGGGCGATGCCCGTGACCGACAGCAGGGATTTTACAGGCCGCCTCTCGATATGCCGCGCTATCATCCGTGAGGGCTGCGAAAGTAAGTGCTTAAGCCCCATGCGCTCGGGCAGGGTCTCGCGGTAGGTTACAGGCGTCTCGGGACGCATCGCCTGTGCGGGGGGATAAACCGAGGCCCGCCAGAT
>DAOUWH010000198.1 GCA_030667205.1 Nitrospirota bacterium | reverse complement strand
CCTCGCATCCATTGGCGAAAGGGTCTTTATGCTGGTACGCCCACCGATGGGCATTGACACCAAAAAACTCCTCAAAGGCAAGAACCCGCTTACCAACAAGCTCTACATGTATTCCTTAAAAGGACGGTAAAAGTGGTCCAGCCCGGGAAGATGCCTCAGCATGTGGGAATAATAATGGACGGCAACGGCCGCTGGGCCGGGATGCGCGGGTTTCCGAGGGTGGAAGGACACCGCATGGGCGCGGAAAGGGCCAGGGAGATCATCAGCGCCTCGTCGGACCTGGGCCTGAAGTGCCTGACCCTCTATGCGTTTTCCATGGAAAACTGGCAGCGGCCCGAGAACGAGATCTCGGTGCTCATGAAACTCCTGGAAATCTACCTGAGGAAGGAACTTGAAGAGTTCCAGAGGCTCAACATCCGCTACAGGGCCATTGGCGAGAAATGGAGGCTGCCCGAGTCGATACTCGCCCTTATAAAGGAGACAGAGGAAGCCACGGCGGAAAATACCGGGACGACCGTCGTCTCCGCACTGAGCTACGGCGGAAGGAACGAGATACTGAGGGCCGTAAGACAGGCCGTAACCTCCGGCATGAAGGCCGAGGATATCGACGAGGAGTCTTTCTCGGGCCTGCTGGATACTGCGGGGCTTCCTCCCGTGGACCTCATCATCAGGACGTCCGGCGAGATACGCATCAGCAACTTCCTGCTCTGGCAGGCGGCCTATGCCGAGCTTTACTTCACGGACATCTTCTGGCCCGACTTCACAAAAGAGGAATTCCTCCGCGCCATAAGCGACTACCAGATGAGGGAAAGGCGGTTCGGCACGGTGTCGGCCAAGGAGTTTTAATAAAGAAATGCACCGCAAGAGACTGCTCACGGCAGCCCTTGTGCTGCCCCTCGTATACGCCTATGTGATGTGGCTTCCGCCGGTGTTCTTTACGGGGCTCCTGTGTGCCGCCTCCGCCCTGGGCCTTGCGGAGTTCTACGGCATGTACGGGGTCAGGGGGCCTTTAAAACCCGCGGGCATCGCGCTTGGCGCCGTTGTCCCGGCGGGCGTCCACCTCGCCGGAAGCACCCACGACTACCTGATAGCCGCTTTCATGATAATCGCAACCATCAGGCTCTTTTCGAAGAAAGACCCATCGGCCTCGCTTAAGGATACCGCCCCGGTCCTTGTAGGGCTCCTTTACATCCCCGCGCTGCTGGGCTCGCAGACGGGGCTCAGGGCGCTGGGGCCGGAGTGGATAATATTCCTCTACGGCGTTATCTGGGGCGCAGACAGCGCCGCGTACTACATAGGCAAGGGCTTTGGCAAGGCAAAGCTCTACACCGCCGTAAGCCCCGACAAGACCGTCGAGGGCGCGGTGGCCGCGGTGGCGGGCGGGGCGCTGTGCGGGGCGCTTCTTAAGGTGCTCCTTATATCCTCGATAACAACGGGACAGGCCGCGCTGGTGGGGGCCGTAATCGGCGCCGTCACGATAGTGGGCGACCTCGTGGAGTCCATGTTCAAGCGCGACGCCGGCGTCAAGGACTCGGGCACGCTGATACCCGGGCACGGCGGCCTACTGGACAAGATAGACGGCGTGCTCTTTGCCGGGCCGGTGCTGTACTGGATGCTCAGGGTCCTTTAGAATTGCGGGCCGCCCCTCTGTTATAATACTCAATAAACCCTTTAACGGAGGCCCCTACCATGAGAAAAGCACTAATCATATTCATTGTACTTCTGGCCGCGTTCATAGCGGCCTGCGAGCAAAAGGCCGATACCCCGATACCTCAGGGCGCGGCGCCCGCCCTCAACATAGACAACGAGGTGCGGTTCCTCAAAGACGTGCTCAGGGACGACCCAAAGAACCTCGGTGCCTGGATCAAGCTCGGCAACACCTTCATGGACGCCGAGCACTATGCCGAGGCCGTAGATGCCTACGGCAAGGCCCTCGAGCTGGACCCCACCAACGTCAACGTCACGGTCGACACGGGCACCTGCTACAGGCGCATCGGCAGGCCCGACAAGGCCGCCGAGCACTTCCGTAAGGGCATCGAGCTCGACCCCAAACACCTCTACGCCCATAAAAACCTCGGCGTGGTGCTGGCCTTCGACTTCGGGGACAGAAAAGGCGGGGCGGCGGAGTTCGAAAAATACCTGGAGCTCTCTCCGGGCGCGCCCGACGCGGCGCAGATAAAGGGGGTCATCAGGGATTTAAGGGCCGCCGAGACGGCCCAGCCCACGACCACTACCCCTTAGGACGGGCCCTCATAAGCCGCTCGTACTTCTCGATGCCCACGCACTCCCTGGCCGCCGGGCACCACTCCAGGCACGAGGGCTTCATCTCGCGGTCGATGGTCTTTCCGCAGCCCTTGCACTTCGTCTCGGGCTCGTCGCTCCATATCTCGCAGGCCTCGCCGCAGAAGACACATTTAAGATCTTCGGGGTAGGGGTTCCTTATCTCCCTGCTTCCTGGACAGCTTTCCTTAAGTATGCTCATACCTTATTTTACCCCTAAACGGCCTTCCGGGAAATGATTTAAATCATACGGGGGGTTTTTTTAAAAACTACTCCCGCCTGCCCTCCCAGCGGGGATATATGGAGTGCTCCACGCCCATGGCGTCCAGTATCTTTCCGGCGAGGAAATCCACCATGTCCTGAAGACTCTTCTGCCCGGAGTAGAACGCGGCCACCGGGGGGACGATCCTCACCCCGAGCCTCGCGAGCTTGAGCATGTTTTCAAGATGCACCGCGCTGAAGGGCATCTCCCTTGGGGAGATAAGGAGCCGCCGGCCTTCCTTGAGGGTCACGTCGGCGGCTCGCTCGATAAGGTGCTCGGCATATCCCCCGGCAATTCCGGCAAGGGTCTTCATGGTGCATGGCACCACCAGCATTCCGTCTGTTTGGAATGAGCCGCTTGCCACCGGGGCATTGAAATTCTTCTCGGCCCAGTAGTGGACCCTTTTGCTCTTGAGGTCTTTTCGGATCTTCTTCGTGACGGCGGCCTCGCCCCCTTCCTGCCGATCGATCTGCCAGTCCACCCCGGCCTCGTCCTTGAGGATGCCCATGCACGGCGGGGATATCAGCAGGTGCACCTCGTGGTCTCTGACCAGTTCCTTTAAAACCCTCAGGCCTATCGCCGGGCCCGAGGCCCCGGTCATTGCCAGCACATAGCGTTTCATGGCTGATATTTTAGCACTTTTCACGGCGTTGGCGGGTTTTTTCATTATGTCATTGCGAGGCATAGCCGAAGCAATCTCATCCTTTGGGGCGCCGCAATTAATCTTTGGGGCTCCGCAATTAATCTTTGGGGCTCTGCCCCTGTTTGTTGACGTTGGGGCCCCTTTGAAAATCTCAGTGCAGCGAGGGACGACATTAGTGGGGCTCTGCCCCATACCACGGTTCATTTTCTTGCTTGCCCAAGAAAACGGAACCAAAAGAAGGGCACCCCGAGAAAGCTTCCGGGCGCTCCGCTCCGGTCGGCCTCCGGTAAACTAATTCAAACTCGGCCCTTGCGTGCCTCAGACACGAATTAGCTTTTAACCCTCCATCCTCCCTT
>DAOUWH010000067.1 GCA_030667205.1 Nitrospirota bacterium | reverse complement strand
CGTTTAGCCCGAGGAATTTTATTATCCTGCCCGCGCTCAGGAACGCGGCCCACACAAGCAGGAGGTTAAGCACAAGGCCGACCACCGTGGGCAGCACTCCGTAGTGCTCGGTAAGCACGAGTATCGAGGTCAGCACTGCGGGGCCCACTATCAGGGGCACTCCGATGGGCACCACGCCGAGGGTATCGGGAACGCTTTCGGTCTTCTTCTGCACGGTCGTAAGGTCAAGTATCGCAAGCACAAGGAGCACCAGCCCACCGGCCACCTTGAAATCATCGGTGGTGATGCCTATGACCTTGAATATGAACTCACCTATCGCAACGAAGGCGAGGCTTACGAGGAAGGCGGTTATCACCGACTGCCGGACGATGGTCTGTCTGCGCGCCGCGGGCACGTCGGCCGTCATGCCCATAAACAGCGGCAGAAGCCAGAACAGGTCTATGGCCACAAAAAGCGGGATGAAGGTATTGGGAAGTACGCCTAAAAACTCCCTCATAGCTGGCATTATATCAGGCGGGGTCGCCAATGTCACTTGCCCACGGATATTACCTCTGAAACCTAATCTGCTATAATCTCCGTATGGCTGAGATACTTGACGGGCGCATAGACGGCCTCATTGTGCTATCTCCCCTCATGATGGGATGAGGCCCGTGGCTCGGGGCGGACTCATAGACCTGCACATACACGGCTCCGGCGACTACGACACGTCCTCGGGGAAGCCCGGGGAGATTTTAAGGCTCGCCTCTTTTCAGGGCAAGGCAGGAATCGCTGCCATGCTGCCCACGATATATGCAGGTCCCATCGAGGTGATGAGGCGGCACATGGCCGCCGTAAGAGTGGCCATGGACGTCCAGCGCACCGGCGCGAAGCTCTTGGGCGTACATCTGGAGGGGCCTTTCTTGAATCCCGTAAAGGCGGGGGCGCAACCGAGAGAATTTCTCATCAAGCCCACGATGTCTAATTTTAAAAAGCTCGTTGGCGGCTTCGAGGACATTATTAAGATAATAACCATCGCCCCGGAGCTTCCGGGGGCTTTAAAGGTTATCGAGCGGTGCGCCTCGCTCGGCATAAGGGTGAACATGGGGCACTCCAACGCCACCTTTCGCCAGGCCCTTCAGGGCAAGCGCGCCGGGGCCACCGGGGTTACGCACCTCTTTAACGCCATGCGGCCCTTCCACCACCGTGAGCCGGGCCTTGCGGGCGCGGGTCTCGTGGACGATGACCTGTACGTCGAGGTGATTCCCGACGGCGTGCATCTTACGGCCGAGACCCTTAAGCTCATCTTCAAGACAAAACCCGGAGGGAAAATAATTCTCGTCTCAGACGGCATTAAGGGGCCGCAGTACAAGCGGGGAGTGCTTCAGGGAAGCACCATCACCCTTTCGCAGGGCGTAAAGGTCTTGAAGGGAATGGGCATAAATGAAAAGCTTATCGAGCGCGCCGCGCGTATAAACCCCAAGAGGTATCTTAAAGGTGGATTGCCATGAAAAGGTTCGTAATAATTGTTCTGATATTGGCCCTGCCTGTTGTTTCGTTGGCGGGACAGAGGGAGGCGGAGATGGAGATATTAAAGGACATCCACTGGCTTGGGCACGACACCTTTAAAATCGTGGGAGAAAAGACGATATTCACGGACCCCTTCAAATTAAAGAAAGGGGACAAGGCCGACATTATTCTAATAACCCACGAACACTACGACCACTGCTCTCCCGAGGACGTGGAGAAACTGCAGGGGCCGGACACCGTTGTGGTGGCCACACCTGATTGCGCCGGTAAGCTAAAGGGCGACGTAAAGACCGTAAAGCCCGGCGACAAGCTCACCGTCGGCGGAGTGGAGATAGAGGCCGTGCCCTCCTATAACACCAACAAGAAGTTCCACCCCAGTGCAAACAACTGGGTGGGCTACATCTTCACTGTCAAGGGCACGAGGATATACATCGCGGGCGACACCGACCGCATACCCGAGATGAAGGATTTCAAATGCGACATAGCGCTTTTGCCGGTGTCCGGCACCTACGTGATGACCGCAGAGGAGGCCGTGGAGGCCGCCCTTGACATCAAGCCAAAGGTGGCCATCCCGATGCACTACGCATCCATTGTAGGCACCGAGGACGACGCGAAGAAGTTTGCAAAAATGCTTAAGGGGAAGATAGAGGTAGTGGTGCTTGAAGAGAAGTAAGACCGGAGATGAGAGGCTTGTAAAACTTCTTGAGAAAGCCAGTGGCTTCGTCTCGGGCCAGGAGGCCGGAGGCACGCTGGGCATAACACGGGCCGCCCTCTGGAAGAGGATAAACGCCCTCAGGGCCAGGGGTTTTAATATCGAGGCCAGGCGTGGAATCGGCTACAGGCTCGTTGAGGCCCCGGAGTTCTCCGCCGAGGGGCTTAAAAGCTCCGCCAGGGGCAGGCTCGGAAGGGCGATGGTCTTCCTCGATGAGACCGGCTCCACAAACGACGTTGCAATGGGGCTTGCCGCGGAGGGCGCGCCACACGGCACCGTGGTGGTGGCCGAACGCCAGAGCAGGGGCAAGGGCAGGCTCGGGCGGAGGTGGGTCTCGCCTCCGGGTGCGAATATTTATATGAGCGTGGTGCTGAGGCCCGCGCTTCATCCCAGGGACGCGACGCTGCTTACGCTTTTAAGTTCCGTGGCCTGCGCATATGCAATAATAGAGCGCACGGGCCTTGAGGTGAAGATAAAGTGGCCCAACGACATCCAGGTATCGGGCAGGAAACTCGGCGGCATCCTGCTTGAGACGCGCGCCGAGCCGGATGTTATCTCATACGCCGTGGTGGGGATGGGCATTAACGTAAACATGAAGGCATCGGACTTCCCGGCGTCTATCAAGGAGATAGCGACATCCGTTCTTAAGGAGACGGGCAGGCGGCATCGCAGGACGCCGCTTGCGGCCGCCATCCTAAATCATATGTCTGACGAGTTAAAAACCCTCGAAAAGGAGGGAAGAAAGCCATTGCTTAAAAAATGGCGTGAGCTTTCCTCCACTCTTGGCATGAAGGTCAAGGTCACCGAGGGTGAGGAAACCCTTACCGGCACGGCCATGGGCATAGACGACGAGGGAAGATTAATCCTTCGCCTCTCCAACCGCAAGCTCAGAAAGATAAGTAGTGGGGATCTGGTGATGGTGGGGTGAAAGGGCTTTAGCCCCCCAAAAAACAAAAAGCCCCTGATTCTAAGGATATATATTCCTTAGGGTCAGGGGCTTTTCTATGCCTTCAGATCAGGGGGTTGGCTGGTTCCGCTCAGACCGCTCAGATTGCAGCGTCCTTGAAGAATGAGTTCTGTTAAGATGCCGCCAATATGCGCCTTTAAGCATCCTTTACCGTCATGAGATTAATGTCAAGACATTTTCCCCTTTGATGCTAAAGAGGCTCTCAGTAAGGGTTCCAGAGGTGGCAGGCCACGGGGCGCCCGCTTGTGGCCTGAAGGCGCGGTACGACCTTATCGCAGGGCGAGAATTTTTTGGGGCACCTCGGATGGAAGGGGCAGCCCGAAGGTATATGTATGGGGCTTGGCACCTCGCCGCCGAGGACGGCACGCTTCTTTGCGCCGGGCTCAAGGCCCGGGGAGGAGGCAAGCAGCACTTCGGTATAAGGATGCCGCGGTTCTTTAAAAAGCTCTACCGAGGGGGCTTGCTCGATAATTTTTCCGAGGTACATCACGGCGACCTCGTCGCTGAAGTACTCAACTACGCGGAGGTCGTGGCTTATGAATATAAATGATATGCCGGATTCGCTCCGGAGGTCCTGAAGGAGGTTTAAAATCTGGGCCTGTATGCTTACGTCAAGCGCCGAAAGCGGCTCATCCGCCACTATGACCTCCGGCGAGACGGCCAGCGCCCTTGCGATGCATATCCTCTGGCGCTGTCCCCCGCTGAACTCGTGCGGGTAGCGCCCCAGCACATCGCCCATACCCACCTTCGAAAGAAGCTCAAGCACCCTTATCTCGTACTGCGAGGGCTCGGCAAGGCCGTGTATCTTCATGGGCTCCGAAAGGGTATCGAGCACATTTCGTCTTGGGTTAAGCGATGCGAACGGATCCTGAAATATTATCTGGACCGCCCGCCTGTAGGCTTTAAGCGCATCGCCCCTGAGCGGAGCAATATCCCGGCCCCTGAAAAGCATCTCGCCGGAGGTTGGCTCAAGGAGCTTAAGGAGGAGCCTCGCCACGGTGGACTTGCCGCAGCCGCTCTCGCCAACAAGGGCGAACACGGTGTCCCTTCCGAGCGAAAAGTCCAGTCCGTCCACTGCCCTGAGCCACTCGGTGCGGGCCATAGGGCCGCGCTTCACGGGGAAGTGTTTTTTAAGGCCCCTGGCCTCGATTATCGGCTCTGCAAGTTCTTCACCCACCTTGGACACGCTTTTTGGCAAATCGGCTTCTACGGCCATTTTAAATCCTCCGCCCTGATGCACCGGGCACGGTGGTTATCTCCTATTATCCTTAGTCCCGGCTCTTCTTTCCTGCAATCGCCGACGACGTAGTCGCACCGGTTTGAAAACTTGCACCCCGGCGGAAGATCTCCGGGCCTGGGTACGGTCCCGCGGATAGGCTTGAGACCTTCGCCTCTTCCATGTGGCAGAGAACGCAGCAGCCCCATGGTATAGGGGTGCTTGGGCGCTTCGAAGAGTTCCTTCACTCCGGCAAGCTCCACAATCCGGCCGGCATACATTATGCCCACCGTCTCGGCGTTCTCGGCGATGATGCCGAGGTCGTGCGTTATTAAGATGACCGACATGTCGCGCTCCCTGCGAAGAGTGTCCAGCAGCTCCAGTATCTGCGCCTCTATGGTCACGTCCAGAGCAGTCGTGGGCTCGTCGGCGATGAGGAGCGACGGGCCGCACGCTATGGCCATGGCCGTCATTACCCTCTGCCTCATCCCCCCGGACATCTGGTGCGGGTACTCGCGCATCCGCATCTCCGGCGAGGGACTCCTGACGGCCCTCAGAAGCTCAAGCACCATGCCGTCGGCCTCTTTCCGGGAGACGTCCATATGGGTGGTGATGACTTCCCTTATCTGGTAGTCGACCCTGAGCACGGGGTTCAGCGAGGTCATGGGCTCCTGAAAGACCATTGCCATCTCCTTGCCCCTCAGGGCGCGAAACTCCTCGGGGGGCAGGACGAGGAGGTCCCGATCCTTAAAGCGTATCTCGCCCGTGGCGTAGAGGTTCTGCGGGAGGATGCCCATTATGGCGAGGGCCGTAAGGCTCTTGCCGCAGCCCGACTCGCCGGCCAGTCCGAAGACCCCGCCGGGGGGGATGTCGAGGTCGATGCTGTTTACGATATTAAGGGGGCCGGAGCGGGTCTCGAGGAAGATGTTCAGTCCCCTGGCCTCAAGGAGCACGCGCTATTCCTCTTTCTTTGCGAGCCCGAGGAATGTCTTTGCGTCTTTAAGGTCAGGGTTTATCTCCAGTGCGCTTTCCCACTCCTTTATCGCGAGGTCTACCTGCCCCTTCCTGTAGTATGAAAGCCCGAGCTGTACGAGGGCGGGGCAGTATTTGGGGTTCTCTTCCTTCGCGATGATGAAGTGCTCGATGGCCTCGTCGTGGAGGCCGTTTTCCCTGAGGGCGATGCCGAGCTTGGTCCGGATGTCGATGAGGCCGGGGCGGATGGTGACCGCCTTTCTGTACTGCTCGATGGCCTCGTCCAGAAGGTTGAAGTCGTAGTAGATGTTCCCGAGCTTGAAGTGCTCGTTGGCGAGCTTTCCGGCGACAAAGGGGTCGAGGCCGCCTATGCCCTCTCTGTTGGTCTCCCTGATTTTTACGAGGATTTCCTGTGCACGTTCGGACTCGCCCATGTCGCTGAGGGTTATGGCGAGGTTCAGGGCCGCTTCGGTATAGGTGGGATTAAGTTCGAGGGCCCGCTCCAAATGCTCCCTGGCCTTCTCCCTCTGGTCCTTGAGTTCGTAGATTACGCCGAGCTTGTTGTGCACGTCGGCGTAGTTGGGCTTTTCCTCAATGACCTTCTTCAGAAAGAGCTCGGCCTCGCTATAGAGACCCCTGTCGAAGAGCTCATTTCCGCGTGCGTAGATGTATTTCAGGTCCTCGGCCATCAGTCAAAGTATATGAAGTGGAAAGATTCTTTGTCAACCTGAGTTGCACGGTTCGATGGTTCGACAAGCTCACCATGCTCTATCTGTTCTGAGCGTCCTGAGCTCGGGATCGAATCGATTCGACCTGTCGGAGGATGCCGGGTGCTCATTGGGTGCAGTCGGGGCAGGACTGCCCCTCGGGGACGTACTTGCCGCACCTGGGGCATTGTACCATCTCGATGGGGAGCTCCCGCTTGCAGTATCCGCAGACGGTGGAGCCGTGGCGGATTATCCTTCCGCACTCGGGGCAGGGCTTTGTCACTCCTTTGGCAAGCACGGGCGGCAGGAAGGCCAGGATGACCAGCGAAAAAGGGAACAGAAAGCACGCAATGCCCCAGATTATCCAGTTCCTGCCCTTTCTTTCGGCCACGAATGCGGCCACCGCGGCCGCGATAAGCTGGATGATGATATATCTGGTTAGTATCAACTTGATATATCGCCGTTGACGTTGGGCTCTGCGCCGTATACCTCTTTAAGTATCTTGTCGGCGCCCCTTGAAAGCAGTTCCTCGGCAAGCGCTACCCCCAGGGCCTTGGCCTCCTCGGGGCGTCCCTCCCTGCGGTCTCTTATAATAGTGTCGCCTGAGACGCTTCCGACGAGCCCCTCAATTGTGAGCGTGCCGTCCTTGAGCACCGCGTGCGCGGCAATCGGCACCTGGCAGCCGCCCTCAAGCCTTTTGAGCAACGCCCGCTCGGCGCCCACGCAGGTGGCGGTCTCGGCGTGGTTCAGCGGCCCAATAAGAGAATTTATAAACTCGTCCTCCGCCCTGCACTCGATGCCCACCGCGCCCTGCGCGATGGCCGGAAGGCTTAAAGTGATATCAAGGGTCTCGGTGATTCTTTCCTCGAACACCAGCCTCTTTACGCCTGCGGCGGCAAGGATTATGGCGTCGAACTGCCCTTCGTCGAGTTTTCTCAGGCGTGTGTCGAGGTTGCCCCTCAGGGAGGTGATCTTTAAATCCGGCCTTGCGTTAAGGAGCTGGCAGGAGCGGCGGAGGCTCGATGTGCCTACGTTGGCCCCTGCGGGACGCCCTTTAAAACTGCCCTTGCCGTCTTTTGTTATGAATGCGTCGCGCGGGTCTTCCCTTACGAGTATCGCCCCTATGTGGAGGCCGTCGGGGAGCAAGGTGGGCATGTCCTTCATGCTGTGCACCGCGAGGTCAGACTCTCCCCTCAGCAGCGATTCCTCTATCTCCTTTACAAAAAGCCCCTTGCCCCCGACCTGGGCAAGCGGCACGTCGAGTATCTTGTCCCCGGTGGTCTTTATCTT
>DAOUWH010000202.1 GCA_030667205.1 Nitrospirota bacterium | reverse complement strand
CGAGGACGTAAAGGCAATGGCCCCTCATGTCCTTGGGCACAGGATTATCCTGAACAGGCAGACCTACATATCCGATGCCGTGCGGGTAGTGCGACAGATACTTGAGAGCCTGCCCGTACCCCTGTGATGAGAAATCCGCCTTACAATGATTGTCATTGCAAGGAGGCCGAAGGCCGACGAAGCAATCTGAGCACCCTGAGCTTGTCGAAGGGTGCGGCATGGTTCGATGGTTCGACATGCTCACCATGCCTTAGTCTTAAATGTCCGCCGCCCGCTTGTCAGAGCTCTTATGAAGTTTACTCGTGAAGGGAAAAGATTTTTACTCGCCACAGTTCTCTTAGCAGTCGCCGCCTTTAACACCGGCAACAACCTCATATACCTGATCCTGGCGATGATGCTGTCGATTCTCGCGATATCGGCCATTGCGCTGGTGCTGAACATGAGAGGGCTTTCGCTTGGCGTCTCGCTCAGGGGGCCTGTCTTTGCCGGGCAGGCCGCTGATATGGAAATATCGGTCGAAAACAAAAAGAAGGTTTTGCCATCCTATTCAATCAGAGTAATCTTTCCCAAGGGAATGAAGGGCGAGGGGCATGTAGCTTATGCGGCGGCCTCGTCCACCGCTCGGGCGGACTGCAGTGTATCCTTTGAAAGACGAGGGGTATATGGCTGGGGAGATTTCGTGGTTCAGAGCGGGTTCCCCTTTATATTCCTGACCCGCAGGGTCAGGGTCCATCAAGAGGGTACGGTAACGGTTTATCCCCGTATCGTGGACGTCGAAAGCCCGAGTATTTTCTCCGGCGACGGGCAGTCGGCATACACCGCAAGGCCGGGACGTGGCGAGGACCTCTTTACGATAAGGGAGTTCCGTGACGGCGACGACGTAAAGCGCATAAGCTGGAAGGCAAGCGCGAAGGCCCAGGGCCTCATGGTCAGAGAGTTTGCCGAGGAGCAACCGCATGCGGTTACGATAATACTGGATGATGTAAAACCTTTTGATGCCGATGCGTTTGAGCTGGCGGTCTCGTATGCGGCGTCCCTGGCGGCGAGGCTTATAGAAGAGGGGTTTTACGTGGGGCTTGTGACCTCCGTAAAGGTGCTGCCTTACGGGAGCGGCCCTGAACAGCTTTTTAGGGTCCTCGATGTGCTTGCCGTGGCAAAGGAGACCGAGGCCGCTTTACTACTAAAACCACTTCCTGAGGACAACAGGGGAGCAAGCGTGCTCGTGCTGAAGTCCGGGGCCTCGCCCATGAGGGGATTTGGGGCCGACCTGGTGATAGATGCCTCTGAGTTATAAATTCATAACGGCATTCCTTGCCTTTACGGGCTGCATAAGCCTTGTGATTACGGGCGAGCTAGTGCCTGTGTTCCTCATCCCAGGAGTGGCCCTTGTCCCCGGTTACTACAGGTTCCTCAGGGGATGCGAGCCGGCGCCAAAGTGGGCAATAGGCGTGCTGTCCATTGCGACGGTGGGAATCCTTACATTCGACACGGTAGCTGTTTCGGGCGACTTTTTCGTTGCCGTCGCCCATATGACCATTGTCTTTCAGGCCCTCAAGAGTTTCGACCTCAGAGAGCCGTGGGACCATCTGCAGGTATATTTCATGTCACTCCTCCAGCTCATCATGACCTCAGAGCTTGCGATTTCCATGGCTGTGGGCGGCATTTTCGTGGTGTTCCTTTTCATTCTGGTTGCGGCTATAGTGCTTTCGCATTTCATGAAGGAAGGCACGCTGGGCAAGATTGGGTTTAAGAAGCCGGTCATAATCATCTCTCTTGTGGCCTTTGTGGCTACGGCGGTTTTTTTCGTCGCCGTGCCAAGGGCAAGGGGAGGCATCTGGAGCAGGAAGTCGTCGAGGGCAATAAGGTCGGTAGGGTTTTCCGGGGAGGTAGGTTTCGGCTCTTTCGGCGACGCGCTCAAGGACCCGTCCATTGTCATGAGGGTATCGGTATCCGGCACCAGGCTGCCCCTTTACTGGAGGGGGACAACCCTTGATTACTTCGACGGCACTTTCTGGAAAGACACCTTAAAAAGAAGGTCCCAGATCAGTAAGTACAGGGGCAGGTTTGATATCCGGCGCGGCGTTCAGCAGCGTGCTGAAACGGTTCAGAAAATATTCCTTGAGCCTGTGGATACGGACGTTGTTTTTGGCCTGGGACAGATAACTGCCATCGAATCGGGCGGCAGATTCCTCAACAGAGACATTGCCGGCTCCCTCTACCTGTCCGCCAAGAGCGACAGAAGGTTTTCATATACGGCCCACAGCATACCACAGGGAGAACGGAGGGTAAGGCGAAGATACGTGGAAAAGTATCTTCAGCTTCCCCATGGGATGGAAAGGATATCCGCCCTGGCGCGTGAAGCCTCAGCCGAAGCTGCCACGGACCTGGAGGCGGCCCTCCTTGTGGAGAGCTTTCTGAGGAACAACTATTCCTATTCACTTAAGACTGCGCCTCCGCCTCCGGGGATGACCCCGCTTGAGGAGTTCCTTTTTAATTCGAGAAGGGGCTATTGCGAGCATTTCGCCACCTCGATGGTCTTGATGCTCAGATCCCTGGGCATACCCGCCAGGGTCGTGACCGGCTTTGTGGGCGGCGATGAGAACGCCCTCGGCGACTACATTATCGTGAGGCAGAAGGACGCCCACTCCTGGGTCGAGGCAGGCGTCGGGGGCAGATGGGTGCGTTTCGACCCGACCCCTCCTGAACCCGAGGAAGCGTCGTCAGCCCTGGCACTCTTTTTCGATTCAATGGAGATGTACTGGCACAGGTATGTCGTGGGCCTTGATTCCACTGACCAGAGGGCGATTGTCAGGTCTGTCTCTGCCCCGGTATTTACAATGCCTGAGTTCGCCGGCATCAAACTTAATGTCAGGCCGGTGTATCTCATAGCGCTGGCTGCCATAGCAGTACCGCTTGCCGCCAGGTTTCTGATTAAAGGTCTTCCAGGGCGAAAACCTTTTGAGAGCAGGGCTTATCAGAAGTTAAGGAAAACCGTGAAAAGAAGGGGCGGCAACGTTAAGCCCTCCTCAACACCCGCCGAAGTGGCACGCGAGGCCCTGAGGCTTAGGATGAATGCGGGCAATGTCGAAGAATTTGTAAGGCTCTACGAAGAGGCGCGCTTCGGCGGCAGGGAGTTCGACGGCCCCGCCAAAAAGAAGTACAAAGAACTGGCCTCTTCAGTGTGCTCCGGAAAATAGCAGCAGATAATTTTCTATGACAGGGTCAGGCATTCACTCATTCTCGGGCTATCGCCCTCCGAGGCACCCAGATAGCCTTGAAATCAATCTGGCTGAAACCGTTCATTGCCAGACCCTGCCATAAAATCAGTGCTTTTTGACAATGAAATTTTGCACCAGGATGCTTACATATGTTGTATTTTAACCCCATTGAAAGTTTCAGCATAGCCCCTTTTATTATCCGCTCCAGCCGTGCTCGCCGACAAGGGG
>DAOUWH010000141.1 GCA_030667205.1 Nitrospirota bacterium | reverse complement strand
GCCTTCGAGCTGCTTAAGAGGTGCGCCTCGCCCGGCGGTTGCGAGGCCCCGGAAGGCGAATTCGCAGACTATTGCGCAGGCGAAGGGATACTCGGCAAAGCAGACCCCGCCCAGAGAAGGCCGCCCCTGAGAGCCTCGCCCGTGCCATCGCTCAGGTACCTGGAGCTTCAGATAACCCGCCGGTGCAACCTCCGCTGCCGCCACTGCTACATAGGGCCGCCCGAGGACAGGGAGCTTTCCCCGGAAGAGGTAAGGCGCGTGCTCGAGGAATTCGAGGAAATGCAGTGACTTAGGGTGATAATCACCGGAGGCGAGCCCCTCATGCACAGGGATTTCAGGGCAATCAACAACCTCCTGCCTGACTACGCTTTACGGAAGGTCCTTGTCACCAACGGTACTCTCATGAACAGGGGTCTCCTTGAGACCCTGAACGTGGAGGAGATACAGGTAAGCGTGGACGGCCTCGAGGCCGCCCACGAGGCCTTACGGGGCAAAAGGACCTTCAGAAGGGCCATGCGCTCGATAGAGGAGGCCCTCGGGGCCGGCTTTGACGTGTCGGTCTCCACGATGGTGCATTCGGAAAACCTCGATGATTTCGATGCCATGGAGAATACCTTCCGCTCGATGGGAGTCAAGGACTGGACCGTGGACATACCCTGCCCTGAAGGAAATTTAAAAGAAAATCCCTCGTTTTCGCTCCCGCCGGATGTGGCGGGCAGGTACCTGGGCTACGGCTGGGGCGAGGGCCTGCACGGAGGGGATACAGGCTACGCATGCGGGCTCCACCTGATGTCGGTGATGGCCGACGGCGGGTGCGCAAAGTGCGCGTTCTACTCCGGGGAGCCCACAGGCCACATCTCCGAGGGGCTCATGAAGTGCTGGCAGGGCGTTAAACCCATACGGCTTGAGGAACTCAGGTGCGACTGCGACGTGCTTGAGGCCTGCCGCGGAGGCTGCCGCTACAGGGCCGCCCTGCTGGGGGACCCGCTCGGAAAAGACCTTTACAAGTGCGCATTTTTTGATAGACTTTAACCAAGACCACGCAAAGGAGGCACTTCATGACCATCATGAAGTTTTTAAGGAAATCTTCCACGACCTGCAAGTGCAAGAGTTCCTGCTGAGATAACCTCCGGGGTTGTGTCCCGGGCTAATTGTCCGGCAAAGGTACGCCTTTAAAAGCGCAGCACCTAAAAAGCGCCCTGTCGCCGTGTAATGCTCCGATTATCCCGGAATCTTTCCAGTGCAGCCTCTGCGTGGTTTGACCGCCGTGTCGCTATATGCGATAATTATTCATGAAGTCAAGAGCTTACCTTATTCTATTGATACCCGCCCTGCTTCTTTTCCTGAGCCCCGTGCAGGCCCGGGGCGAGGCCATGGACGCCCCGCCTTCGATGGACGCGTATTACCACTACATCCTTGGCTACGAGGCGGAACTGGCAAGCGGATGGGAGGATGCCTTAAAACACTACCAGAACGCCCTCAAGTTCGACCCCGTCTCTCCGTCCCTGAAGATACAGATAATCGGGGTGCTTACGAAAATGGGCAACATCGAAGAGGCTGTCTCGCTTGCGGAAAAAAACGTCAGGGAAAACCCCGAACACCTGCCCGCGCTCCTGCAGCTTGCCGAACTCATGAGAAGCCGCCACAAGCCGGAAGAAGCCATCAAGCTGTATAAAAGAATCATCAAAATCGACCCTGACAGGGACTTGGCATACCTGCACCTCGGAGCGCTCTATGCGTCCGAGAGGAAATTCGGCAAGGCAAAGGCCATCTTCAATAAGCTCCTCAAGAAAAGCCCGGGCGAGGCAACGGCCCATTACTACATTGCCATTATCGACATGGAAAATAAAGACTATGGCAGCGCCGAAAAACACCTCAAAAAAACGATAGAGACAGACCCCGATTTCGACTCCGCTTATCTGAACCTCGGCATGCTCAGCGAATCCAGGGGCGACATCAAGGAGGCGGAAGAGTATTACAGAAAAACCGTGGAGATAAACCCCCACAACACGCTTGCCCGCGAGAAGCTCACGCAGTTCTACATCGAACAGAAGACGCCCGAGAAGGCCATTACAGAACTGAAGGAAATGCACATCTTCGACCCCGCGAACATCGACATCAACCTGAAGCTTGCGTTCCTGTACCTCGGGGAGCAGCAGTATGAGCTGGCAGTGGCGGAATTCAGAAAGGTGCTCGAATCGAGGCCCGGCGTTATAGTGCCCATGTACTATATGGCGCTTGCCCTGGAGGAGCTTGGAAAACACGACGAGGCCGTAGAGCTACACAATGAAATATTATCCATCGACCCGAAATACAAAAAATCCTACCTGCACCTGGGCTTTATATACGCCATTACGGACCGGTACAGGGAAGCGGCACAGACATACGAAGAACTCCTGAGCTTCGATACCGAAGAGCCGGCCCCCTTCGTGCACCTTGGAAACATCTACATCCAGATGAAAGAGTACGCGAAGGCCGAAAGGGTAATCACGGACGGCCTTGCGCTTCACGGCGAAGACGTGGAACTGCATTTCACCCTTGCCGTGGTCTTTGAACGGACCGACAGGTTCTCAAGCATGGTCTCCCACCTGAGGCGCGCGATAGAGCTCGACCCCAAACACGCCGACGCCCTCAACTACCTGGGCTACAGCTTTACCGAAAAAGGCATTAACCTCGAAGAGGCCCTGGAACTCATAGAAAGGGCGCTTGATCTGAAGCCCGACAGCGGCTACATCACAGACAGCCTCGGATGGGTCTATTACAAGCTCGGCAGAAACGAAGAGGCCCTTACGGCCATTTTAAAGGCGCTTGAGATATCGGGCGACGACCTGGTCATCTACGAGCACCTGGGCGACGTCTACCTCGCCCTGGACAGGCAGGCCGAAGCCCTCGATGCATGGCAGAAGGCCCTCGAGTCCAAGGACGAGGACGAGGAGATCATAAAACGGGTGGAAGAGAAGATCAGACTCCACAAAAAGACCGAGTAGATGCTCACCCTTCAAGCCCCTGCAAAGATAAACTGGTTCCTGCGCGTAAAGGGGACAAGGCCCGACGGCTACCACGACATCCTGAGCCTCATCCAGTGCGTAAGCCACTTTGACACTCTCACCTTCGAGGAGTCCAAAGGCATATCGGTCATCACCGAAGCCCCTGTGCCCGGAGACGAAAACCTTGTGACGAAGGCAGCGCTAATGCTCAGGGAAAAAGCCGGCATAAAGAGAGGCGCCCGGATATCGCTTGTTAAAAACATCCCAATTGCGGCCGGCCTCGGCGGCGGAAGCTCAGACGCGGCCTCTACCCTTAAAGGACTTAACACCCTGTGGGGGCTTGACCTGCCCCCCGGGGAACTGCATGAAATAGCCATAGGGCTCGGCTCCGACGTGCCGTTTTTCCTCGGCGGCCCCGCCTCACTGGTAAGCGGACGGGGCGAGAACCTTTCACCGGTCAATATTACGCGGCCCCTTACACTTCTGCTGTTAAATCCCTCCGTGACGGTCTCGGCCGGTTGGGCCTATTCGGAGTTGAGCGGGTTTTCGGATGAAAGCCCGGAGTACCCCGGCGAGTTCATAACGGCCCTCGAGGCAGAGGACCTCGCAACGCTCAGGGAGATTGCCGTAAACGACCTTGAGAGGCCGGTGCTTAAAAAACATCCGGTTGTCGCAGATCTCAAGGAAAGCCTCCACAAGGCCGGGGCCCTGTTTTCAGCGATGAGCGGAAGCGGCCCCACGGTCTTCGGAATTTTCACCAACCGTGACCATGCCGTGCGAGCACAAAACAAAATCCAGGCCCCGTGGTCGGCAGTCGTGGAAACGCTGGTATGACTCTGTAATAAGGACTTCAGTGGGAAATTGCAGGAATCGCGTCTTTGCCGGGAAAACCACCCGCCGATTGACTAACATTTCCAAGTTATGGTATCCTTTATTTTCCTGTAACTGCTTAGAATCATTAATTTTTGGGGCGTCGACAAATGGCAAGTCAGGAGACTTTGGATCTCCCATTTGGAGGTTCGAATCCTCCCGCCCCAGCCATTCGATGATTTATAAAGGAGGGATAGATGCCTGACGGCGTAAAACTTCTTACCGGCAATGCGCACAGGGCGCTTGCGCAAGACGTAGCCAAACATATGGGCATTTCGATCACCGACGCCACGGTCACGACGTTCAACGACGGCGAGATATCCGTGCAGGTCAACGAAAACGTCAGGGGCTCCGACGTCTTTGTCGTCCAGCCCACATGCACGCCCGTAAACAACAACATCATGGAACTCCTCCTGATAACCGACGCCCTTAAGCGCGCTTCGGCCGGAAGGATTACGGCAGTCATCCCCTACTACGGTTACGGAAGACAGGACAGAAAGGTCCAGCCGAGGGTGCCGATATCCTCGAAGCTCGTTGCCGACCTCATAACGGCCGCGGGTTGCAACCGGATACTTGCGGTCGACCTTCACGCGGGCCAGATACAGGGCTTCTTCAATATCCCGGTGGACCACCTCTACGCCGCGCCTGTGCTCCTTGACTACATCAGGAGGTGCGAGTTCAAGGACCTCGTCGTGGTCTCGCCGGACGCCGGAGGCGTCGAAAGGGCAAGGGCGTTTGCCAAGAAGCTCAGCGCCTCCTTCGCGATAATAGACAAGAGGCGCGAGCGCGCCAACGTCTCGCAGGTGATGAACGTCATCGGAAAGGTAAAGGGCCGGGACACCCTCCTGCTGGACGACATGATAGACACCGCTGGCACCATCGTCCAGGCCGCCAGTGCCCTCAAGGAGCAGGGCTCAAACAAGGTGTATGCGTCCTGCGCCCACGCGGTTCTGTCGGGGCCTGCCTGCGAAAGGATAAACAACTCCCCGATTGAAGAGCTT